>JAUWIO010000268.1 GCA_030605305.1 Actinomycetes bacterium | reverse complement strand
GAAACCCCAGGCCATGGACATGGACTGGATCATCTTGGCGACGGCCTCCTCGATGGAGTATTTCGTTTGGTGGGTCGGCGGCGACGCCAAGTCGACGTATTTCGGCACGCCGCGGATCTCGGCGATCAGATTGAGGACCTTGTAGGCCATCAAAAGGCCGCCGTCACCAGGTTTGGCGCCCTGGCCGTATTTGATCTCGATCCCGGCCGGGTCTTCGACCATATCCGGCAGCGCGTGGATGATCTCGTCCCAACCAAAGTAGCCGGAAGCTATCTGAATGATGAAATATTTCAGGTAATGCGACTTGAGCAGGCGCGGCGGTACTCCGCCCTCGCCGGTGCACATTACTACCGGGATGTTCTCGACCTCGTTAAGGTAGGCGATACCCATGGCCAGGCCTTCCCACATGTGCGGGGATAGCGCGCCGATGGACATCGAGCCGATCCGGATCGGGAATATCTCGCGGACCGGCGGGATAAATGAACTCGGGCCGTCGACCAACAACTTGTCGTCGACCGTTTTCAGCGGCAATTCTTCCGGGGGCAAGTTTCGGCCCAGGAGAGTTTTGACATGGAATTCATGCCGCCCGGCATCGAGCGCCGGGTCGGTCAGCATGGATATGCGCGTGAATTTGAGCTGGTCCAAAGTGGACGTGCCCGGGTCGTTGCGTCGGCCGCCCCGCTTGTAGGGGACACCGCCCTTGTTTTTATAGAAAAGAAGCTTGTCGTGCGAGTTGTATTCCGGCTCGATGGCCTCGTTCGGGCAGACGAAGGCACACATGCCGCAGCCGGTGCAGTACTTATCGATATCTTTGACCTGTTCGCCGCCTTGCATCACCTCGCGGGTGACGGACGGCTTAGGGCCGATGCCCACCGAGGTCGCCCGCCGTTGGACGAAAACCGTCGGCTCGATAGCGTGGACCGGGCAGACGGATGTGCACTTTCCGCAACGCGTGCAGCGATCTTCTCGCCATCTCACTATATAAGGGAAGTCTTGGAGCGTTTGCTCGTGACTTTGGTTTATCCCCGCAGCTGATTCCATACTTTCACCCCCGCAGCCTCTGGCTGGACGATTACCATATCATACTTCATCGGGAAGACATCCTCCGAGCGTTCGCGGTCCGGAACGGCACTGTCGACCCCGCATTCTTCCGACATCAGCGCGTATTTCCCGGGACGCCCGCCAACCGCGCCCGGACGCAGTTTTTTAGCGTCGTGGACCATGAAGAGCGACCCGTCCGGCGTGAAGCCGACGACGCAATTGGGGCCGTCGATGACGAGTGGACGCAATGACCGCTTGATGAGCTTGAGCGCCTCGGCATCCGAGCGGTCCCCAGTCTCTTCGGACCGCAGCGGCGTGATGACATCCTTATAGTATGTCAGCGGATAGCCGAGAGTGCGGTTCGTGTAGTGGAGGATATGCGTAAAGACCTCGCTGTCGCTTTTGTAGCCCATATACGCCGGGTTCCCGCGCCCGAGCAGATATTCTTTGATCGGCACGAAGGCCGTGTTCTCGCCGTTCGTCATCGTCCCGTAACCCTGGATGAAGAAAGGGTGGCAGGCATAAAGGTAGATGTCGTAATTCGTGTTCTGCCGCCCTTGCGCCAGCACGATCTTGGCGCTGATCTCACCGTTGTCGAGGCTGAAGAAATTGCCCACGTCCAGCGGGTCGCCGACCTCTTTGAGCGTCAGGACATCAGGATAGAATGAGAAAATGAACATCGACTCATCCGGCTCGCCCAAATGTCTCAGCGCGATCCTGGTGGCTGTCAGAAGTTCCTCTTGTTCCGCGAAAGGCAGCTCGCGGGCTTCGGCCGGATAGTCGTAGACTTTGGCCGTATAGTGGTCGCCGCGCGGCCCCCCGCGGGCGGGCCCGCTGTTAGGCGGCCCGGCGCAACGG
>JAUWIO010000212.1 GCA_030605305.1 Actinomycetes bacterium | reverse complement strand
TTCGAGGTCCGGCAGGAGCAGTCCGCGTTTATCCTCTGTCTCGACAATGACCCCAAACCTCTTCGGATCAAGCTGATCGAGAGAAGCAACGGGCTCCGGAGTCCCCAATACATCGACGGAGAAGGTCAGGTCCTCAAGCTCGCCGCTGATTATCGGTGTGAAGCGCCGGTCCAGCGTGGCCGAACCGATGGCATTTTGGATGATCTCCTCAACCAGCGTTGGAGTAGTGGGGGCAATGGTCCCGATACAACCGCGCAGCGCGCCATGCTTTTTAACACAGACAAAAGCTCCGCCCGGCTGGAGCCATTGCGCCCCGATCGCCGTTGGAACGATCGGCAACGGTCTTTCGTTAACGACAGCCCGGACCGTCTCACGCGCCAGGATCGTGGGATCAAACATCTTGTGCATCACTTGCCTCAAAGAGGGCAACAGCGTAACCGACCCCGAAAGGACCTTCGTGCGCCAGTGTGCCCCCCTCAAGTGTGAGATCTTCGAGTGCCCCGGCCAGAGCGATAAAAGAGCGCAATCCGCATTCAGCCGCCTGTTCAACGAGATCGGGATCGATCGTGGAGAGATCTTTAAGTCTGCGCGAATTGAAAATAGAAACCACTTCGCTCTCAAAACTTTCGCCGGCCGGTGAAAAACCGTATGGGCTCTCAGGGCTAAGTTTGTGCGATAGATCGCCGCTGGCCACGAATGCCACCTTGCGGCCCATCGCCTCGGCTGAGCGCTTGACCGCTCGGCCCCAGGCTTCATGGTCTTGGTAGTCGAGTCCGGATATGGACAGCGAGACGATCGGTCGACCGTCCCCGATAAAGTAGTACGGGACCATCACGCCCCAATCCAGGCCGCGCGCGTCTTCTATACGTTGGACCGTCAAACCCGCGGTCTCGGCATCTGCGGCTATCGCCTGCGCCAGTTCAACATCGACGGGTAGATCAAACTCGATATCCGGGCGCCCGAAACGGGCGAACGATCCTTGTGCGCACTGCCCCGTCCGTACGGCGAAGGCCGCTTCTATCATCGGGCTGTGCGGCGAAATAAATACCAGGGTATCCGGCTCATGCTCTGCCAGAACGGCTCCGACACGGTCCAAGGCCTCGGCAGTCGCCCGTACCTTGTCCGCCTCAGCTCCGCCGATGGCGGGGATCAACAGCGGCGGATGCGGGGCCACGATGCCGGCTATAATGCTCATTGCTGCCCTTTCCCGATCAAAAACCAACTGAAAGCCTCGGTAAAGACGACCGGGACCGTCCGCCCGATCTGTTCGTCGGGGCCGTCAAGGTGGACGAGTCTGTTCGACGCCGTCCGACCGACCAGACGATTTCGCTCCTTCTTGCTATGCCCCTCGACAAAGACATCAAACCGCTCACCGATGAGCTCCTGGTGGCGCTCGAGACTCGCCTGATTCTGAACCTCCGTGAGCCGCGAGAACCACCGCGACTTTTCCTCTTTCGGAACTGGATCATCATAGTCGGCCGCGGCCGTCCCCGGACGCGGCGAATAGATGAACGTATAAGCTAGATCGAATCGCACTTCTTCGACGACGGACAGGGTCTGCTCAAAGTCTTCTGCGGTCTCGCCGGGGAATCCGACCATGATATCGGTCGTGATGGCGACATCGGGGAGGCGTTCACGGATCATCCGCGCCAACCCCAGGTAATGGGCTGCCGTGTAGCGCCGGCGCATCATCGCCAGGACCCGGTCGGAACCCGCTTGCAGCGGCAAGTGGATGTGTGGACATAAGTTGTCACGGGCAGCCATCAGGTCGATCGTCTCGGCCATCAGGTCTTTCGGATGCGATGTGGTAAAGCGTATTCGTTTTAGGCCGGCCACATTCGAGATGCGGGCCAGTAGTTCAGTGAAAGCGGGCTTGCCAAAGAGGTCTCGTCCGTATGAGTTGACGTTTTGACCTAAGAGCGTGATCTCTTCGACCCCTTCGGCCGCCAGCGCCCGCGCGGCATTCTCCAGGTCGTCGATCGTCCGGCTCTTCTCCCGGCCACGGACCTGCGGGACTATGCAATACGAGCAAAAGTTGTCACAGCCGACCGTGATGGGCAACCAGGCGTGCCAGTCATGTCGGCGCTCGGCCGGCAAATCCCCCGCGAATTCGGTCGTTCCTTCGAGCACCTCGCAGGCCGGCGCGCCGCTCAGAGCAGCCTTAGCCAGCAGCGCCGGCAGATGGGCCACATTGTGCGTGCCGAAGATGACATCGACATGCGGGTGGGTTTTGAGAATCGCCTCTCCGTCTTTTTGGGCCAGGCAACCGCCGATGGCTATCAATAACTCAGGTCGATCTGCTTTGAGCTGTTTGAGTGCGCTTAACTGCCCGTAGGCGCGGTCGTCCGCTGTCTGTCTGACACAGCACGTATTGAAGATGATCACATCCGCATCGGCTAGCTCCGGTACCTCGAGGTAGCCGTCAGCAGCCAATAACCCGGCGATTCTCTCTGAGTCGTCCTTATTCATCTGACACCCGAAGGTCTTCAACGCGTAAGACTTCATACGGCTTCCGATTCTAACAGCTATTGTTTGTGTTCGGCCCGTATCTCGTTAGCCCGGGTCTTGAGGGGTTCGATGATCTCATCGGGAATGTCGAGAGTGCCGATGACGATCCCGTGTTTCTTGCGTGTGCCGTGGCAATCCGAGCCCCCGGTTAGCAGTAGTCCGAGTTCGTTCGCCATTTCCGTATAGATCCGCGTAT
>JAUWIO010000137.1 GCA_030605305.1 Actinomycetes bacterium | reverse complement strand
TTTTTCGGGGAGGTCAGGGCCGTGACCGACGAGACACACATCGGGCGCTTGGCGCTTAGCGCTATCAATGCCGGCATCGCGGTTTATGTGGCCCACACAAACCTCGATAGGGTAGCCGGCGGACTCAATGACGCCTTGGCGGAGGTCTTTGATCTGCGTGAGACCACTGTCTTAGATAGAACGTCTGAGAGCGGCGATGGCTTAGGCCGGCTCGGGCGGCTTAAAGAACCTGTCGGTCTCCGGGAATTCATCGATATCTGCCGCGGGCGGATCTCGAGCGAAGTCCGCGTTGTCGGCGAGGTTGAAACGATATCGACGGTGGCGGTCTGCGGCGGGAGCGGCGCCGCCCTGATCGCGGATGCCTATGCCGGAGGCGCCGATGTCTTTGTGACCGGAGACATTAAGTATCACGATGCTCAGCGGGCGCGGGACTGCGGTCTAGTGGTCGTCGATGCGGGCCACGATGGGACGGAGCGGGCCGGTCTGCGGGCCTGGCTGGACAGCGTGGCTGCCGGGTTGCCGGTACCCGTCACCGAAGCGGCTGTGCCGGCCCCTTTATGGCGCCGGGGCGGCGAGATCGAGTCATGAAGCGGAGCCCGCGTAAATTAGTTATCTTCACCGACGGCGGCGCCCGGGGTAACCCCGGGCCGGCCGGTATCGGCGTGACCATCAGCGATGAGGACGGGGCAGTCTTGACGGAATTTGGCGAGGCGATCGGGGAGGCGACGAACAATGTGGCCGAGTATACAGCGGTTGTCAGGGCTTTGGAGGCGGCGGTGGGCTACAACGTCGATACCATCGAGTTCTTTCTCGACAGCGAGCTGGTCGTCAAGCAATTGAACGGGGAGTATAAGGTGAAGAACGCCGGACTAAAGGGCCTGCATGCGGCGGCCCGGGAACGCCTCGATAAGTACGCCCGGGTCCGGATCAGCCACGTCCCCCGGGCCAAGAATAAAGTGGCGGACCGCTTGGCTAACGAGGCCATGGACCGCGCCGCAAATGGCGACGAAGAGCCTCTCGATGATGGCATACTGCCTGGACAAGGCAGTCTCTTTTAGGCAAAGGAATACCCCCAGCGGGCTTTCGAGATCCTGTCTCTGTTAACCTTGGGGGAGAAAAGTCCCAAGAAATTTTGAGCCGCGCCGTTCCTTTGCTGGTTTGCACGCTACTTTGTTCAGTCTCACGACTTACCATTTCACGACCGCACTTCAACTACGGCCCGGCGCTTAGCCTAACGATTCCTTGGGACAGTGGAATAAGGCTACGCTCATTGCTTGATGATGTCAATAAAGGCGCGCGATTAAAGGCAAGCGGTTTTCTGGCCGATAAAGTCCCTGTAGCCTGTGTAATCGATTTAGCATTATCTAGGGGGGAGCGATGGTTGCGGACAAGGATAAGGACAAGGATAAGGACTCCGGGGAGATCGTCTGCGAGTTCTTCGGGATCGAGATAACGACGAAGAACCCGCGAGTCGCGAAGGTTCTCAAGAGTGATATTCACGAGATGCTCAATACTGAGATCACGTTCACCGCGGGGAAGCGCTCAGCAAAAAAGCCTGACGAATCTGAATCAGGTCTCGAGCCGACAATTGAGATCGAGGGCGCCGAGTCCTAGTTATTTGAGCCCGACGCGCGGCGCTTCATCTGGGCCATCCGTGCTTCCCAGGCCCGCGTTTCAGCCAGCTTCTTCTGCAATTCCGCCTGTTTTGTCTCATACCTGCGGCGGGTCACAATTGAGTCAAGTTTCTTGCGGCGCTTAAGTTCGAGCTGGCTCCGCTTTCTCTCCGCCAAGTCCTCCTTCAACTCTTTGATCTTTTCGGCCCGGAAGCGGTTCGCTGAGAGAAGGTCTTGATCGGCCCGGTTGAGACGCGCCAAAAAGGAAAAGCCCTTCCATAGCTCGTTAAAGTTACGAGCGTTAAGGATGACGCCAAGGACTAGATAATCATAGTTTTTGTAGACATTCTGGATCCTGGAGTCAAGGACTTCCTGCTGCTCGACTAAGGCCTGCTCCTGCCCGGCGATGCGCTGATAGAGGTGGATGATATCTTTCGTAGTGGATTCGATCTCCGAGTCGAGATTTGCTAATTCTCCTTCGCTCTTAACGATATCGGCCCGCAGACTATTGATTTCCAGGCGGATCGAGTCAAGCGGAGCCGCTGCTACGGCTGTGGCTCCTAGCCCTAACAGTATGATTGCTCCGATTATTGCTGCGTTTTTTACCATGATCAATGCCACTGTCGCGCTGTCTTTCACTGTCAGTCTATCGGCAGAGGAGCCTGTTCACTTGATGTCCACTCTTTTTACAAACGATTGGAATCGGGCATAAATAATTACTTCACATTGGCCACCTGCTTAGTCCATCTTAATTAACGGGGTCGATAATCGCAAGTCGGAACAGAGGGTTGCAAAGCATTAAGGACGTTTATTGGGCTTGAAGATCGCTATGATCGCGCCGATCTGGGTCAGGGTGCCGCCGACATCGTATGGCGGTATCGAGCTGATCGTCAGTTTGCTTGCCGACGAATTGGTTGAGAGGGGGCACGATGTTACTCTCTTTGCGACCGCCAACGCCCGGACAAAGGCCAAAGTGGAGGCGGTCTTTGATAAGCCTCACCCGGACAAACTGGGGAAAACCATACCCGAGATATATCATGTAGGCGCAGCCTACCAGAAGATCGGCGCCGGCGGCTTTGACATCGTTCATGATCATACGTTTTGCGCCCCGGTCTTCGGACCGACAGTGCAGACACCGGTGCTCGCGACCCTACACGGCTCTCTGACCGATATAACCGCGAGTTACTATAGGCGCTTTCGGGACGCGGTTTATTATAATGCCATCAGCGAAGACCAACGGGCTACGCTCCCCGAGTTGAAGTATGTTCAGACAGTCTACAATACCATCGACTTCCCCTCGTACAGGGTAGAGCCGCGCAAAAGCGATTATTTGCTCTGCTTGGGCCGCCTCGCCCCGGAAAAAGGGGCGCATCTCGCCATCGAAGCGGCGAAGCGCCTACGCACTCCGCTAGTTTTAGCCGGGAAGATCGACCCGGGCAAGGACGAGCGGTACTTCAGGGATGTCGTGGAGCCGCACATCGACGGCCGGCAGGTGATATTTCTAGGCGAGGTCGATGCAGAGCGCAAGCGCCTTCTTATGGCCGAAGCGAGGGCATTTCTCTTTCCTATCCAGTGGTCTGAACCGTTTGGCCTGGTCATGCTCGAGGCAATGGCTTCCGGGACGCCGGTGGTCGCGTTTGACAGGGGCGCGGCAGCCGAGGTCATCGTCCCCGGGGTCAGCGGCTTCGTGGCGCGGGACGTGGACGAGATGACGGAGTTCATCAGTAAAGTCGATCAACTGGATCCATATCGTATCCGGGAATGTGCCGAGGAAAAGTTTCCTTGCGGTAGAATGGTCGATGGATATGTTGACAACTACCTACATATAACGCGCTCGCATGGCAGACTTGACCGCACGCTCTCTACTGTCTGAATTCGAAACCGTTGTCGCCGGTCTTGAAGAGGCCGGCGTGACCGGACTCTTCACCGATGCCGACGGCACACTCAGCGAGATCAGCGCGAGTCCCGAGGCAGCGCGAGTCCCAACCGAGACCGCAGCCCTCCTGGGGCGCCTCCATGCCTCTTTGGCCCTGGGCGCCGTCGTCTCGGGGCGGCGGGCCGAGGCGGCCGCCGGTCTTGTCGGGCGCGCTGACCTTTTATATCTCGGCAATCATGGCTTTGAGCGCCTGGAAGACGGTGAACTGACGGTCAAGCAGGGGGAGCCGGAGACCATCGCTGCCGCCCGTCTGGAGTTGGAGCAGCGTCTACCTAGAGCGGAAG
>JAUWIO010000139.1 GCA_030605305.1 Actinomycetes bacterium | reverse complement strand
CGCTAAGATCATCGATGTCAGCCGGAATAGCGTGGTTCTGGAAGCGACCGGCACGCCTGACAAGTTGGCGGCCATCGAGGACCTAGTAAGACCATACGGCATCAGCGAGTTGGCGCGCACCGGTAAGATCGCGCTAAGTCGAGGCAGTAGCCGTTAGTCCACCGGGATCCCGCCCTCCCTCTCACACAGCAATTGAACACTAGTTTTTGCGGCGACTGTTAGATAAACTGTTCTAGTCTCGGACCTGATAGGTCCGATCATATATATAAGAGCAAACGGACCAAGGAGATAGTCATGGCGACAATGTACTATGAGAAAGACGTCGATAAGGCGGCTTTAGCAGGAAAAAGAATAGCGGTCATCGGCTATGGCAGCCAAGGCCACGCGCACGCGCTCAACTCTAAGGAGAGCGGTTACGATGTGATCGTGGGTCTGCGCGAGGGCGGCTCCTGGTTGCAGGCGCAAAAAGACGGCGTGGAAGTCGCGTCGCCGGCGGAAGCGGTCAAGGGCGCCGATGTCGTCGTCATCCTGGTTCCGGACCAGACGCAAAAAGAGGTCTACGAGGAATCGGTGGCGCCGCACCTCAAGTCGGGCGCCGCGCTGATCTTCGCCCACGGTTTCAATATTCATTTTGACCAGATCATCCCGCGGGACGATGTCGATGTCCTGATGGTGGCCCCGAAAGGCCCGGGTCATCTGGTGCGGCGCGTATATACCGAAGGTGGCGGCGTGCCGGGGCTCATCGCCATTCACCAGGATGCTACCGGCAACGCCAAGGCGATCGGTCTGGCATATGCCGATGCTATCGGGGCGGCCAGAGCCGGTGTCATCGAGACGACTTTTGCGGAGGAGACCGAGACCGATCTCTTCGGCGAGCAGGTCGTTCTCTGCGGCGGTCTGTCCGAGTTGATCCGGTCCGGTTTTGAGACCCTGGTCGATGCCGGCTACCAGCCGGAGATCGCCTATTTCGAGTGCCTTCACGAGGTCAAGCTGATCGTCGACCTGATCCACGAGAAGGGCATCACCGGCATGCGTCACTCTATCAGCGATACCGCCGAATACGGTGATATCAGCCGGGGCAAACGGATAATCACCGACGATACCCGCGCCGAGATGCGCGAGATCCTGCGGGAGATCCAAGACGGCGAGTTCGCCCGCGACTGGATCCTTGAGAATAAAGTGGGCCGCCCGGTATATGGCGCCATCAAGAAACGTCAAGCCGACCATCAGATCGAGAAGGTCGGCCGCGAGTTGCGCTCGATGATGAGCTGGATAGACGACGAGTGAGGTCAGAATGCGTAAACGTTATTTAATGACTCCGGGGCCGACGCCGGTCCCGCCCGAAGTCCTTTTAGCCCAGGCCCGGCCGATGATCCATCATCGAACGCCGGAATTCTCCGACATCCTGGTCGGGGCGGTCGAGGATCTTAAGAGTCTCTTTCAGACAAAAAACGACATGCTCATTTATTCCGCTTCCGGCACCGGCGTGATGGAATCGGCCGTCGTCAATCTTTTTTCGGCGGGCGATAAAGTCGTGGTCTGCTCGAACGGCAAGTTCGGCGATCGCTTCGTGCAGCTGGCCGACGCTTTTGGGCTCGAGGCCGTCAAGCTCACATATGAATGGGACGAAGTAGTGAATCCGATCGACATCGAGCGGGCGTTGGCTGCCGATGCCGGTATCAAGGGCGTTTTCGTCGTTCAGAGCGAGACCTCTACCGGCGTCTTGAATGATGTCAAAGCCATCGGCGATATCGTCCGCGGCCATCAGGCTGTTTTGGTCGTAGATTCGATCACCGGTATCGGCGCGGTCGATATCAAGACGGACGAATGGGGACTCGATATCGTCATGACCGGCTCGCAAAAGGGCCTCATGTTGCCGCCGGGTCTGGCTTGCGTCTCTGTCAGCGAGAAAGCCTGGCGCGCGGCCGAGACGGCCACGTTGCCCAAGTATTATTTCAGTTGGGAGAAGGCGCGCAAGGCGATGGCAAAATCGACTACCGCTTTCACTCCGCCTGTCTCTCTCATCATCGGTCTGGGCGAAGCCCTGAAGATGATGCGCGAGGAGGGCCTTGAAAATGGCATCAAGCGCCACGAGAGTTTGGCGGCGGCCGCGCGGGCTGCTGTCGAAGCGCTCGGTTTAACGCTTTTCGCTCCGCCGGAAGGCCGCGGAAACGCCGTCACCCCGGTCAGGGTGCCGGAAGGTATCGACGGCAAGGCGCTGGTCAAGAAAATGAAGACCGAATACGGCATCACGATAGCCGGCGGCCAGGACCACTTGGTCGGCAAGATCTTTCGCATAGGTCATCTGGGTTATTTCGACCGCTTCGATATCATCACTACAATAGCCGGTCTTGAGATGACCTTGCAGGAGTTGGGTTTTTCATTCACACCCGGCAGCGGCGTCAACGCCGCCGAACAAGTATTTATGAAAGAGGTGACCGGCAATTAAAGTCTTAGTCAAAGAGAAGATAGCCGCTTCCGGAGTCGAGCTGCTCGAGCAGGATTTCGACGTCGATCTCGGGGTCGATTGGGATCGCGCCAAGCTGGAAGCAAAGATAAGTGAATACGATGCGCTGATAGTCCGCAGTGCCACGCAGGTCGACGCCGACCTGATCGCCAAGGCCGACAACCTCAAGGTAGTCGGGCGGGCGGGGATCGGGGTCGACAACGTCGACCTGGAAGCGGCCACCAAGCGCGGCATTATCGTCGCCAACGCGCCGCAGAGCAATATCATCTCGGCGGCCGAGCATACTATCGCCCTGCTCCTGGCGCAGTCGCGCCAGATCACTTTGGCCAACGCATCTTTGAAAGAAGGACGTTGGGACCGGGCCAAGTTTTCAGGCGTCGAGGGCTACGATAAGACTCTCGGCAGCGTGGGCCTGGGCCGTATCGGGGTCCTGGTCGCCCAGCGGGCGCAAGGCCTGGGCATGAAGATAGTCGGCTTCGATCCGTATGTCTCGAAAGACCGTTTTGCGCACCTCGGTATCGAGCGGGCGGACAAAATAGAGTCGTTGCTGGCTGTTTCGGACTTTCTCACCGTGCATCTTCCGAAGAGCGCCGAGACGATCGGCATGTTCGGTCCAAAAGAATTCGCGGCTATGAAAGACGGCATCCGTCTCATCAATACCGCCCGGGGCGGGATATATCAAGAAGAAGCGCTCCTGGCGGCGCTCAAGAGCGGCAAGGTGGCCGGTATGGGCGTCGATGTCTATGAAGTCGAGCCGTGTACCGACAGCCCGCTCTTCGCTTTTGACCAGGTCGTCGCTACTCCGCATCTCGCGGCGTCGACGACGGAAGCCCAGGATAAGGCCGGGGTGATGATAGCTGAACAAGTGGCGGCCGCCCTCAAAGGTGAGTTCGTCGCCAACGCCGTCAATATCGCGCCGGTGCCGGCTGATGTCCGCGAGATCCTCGTGCCGTTCTTGCCGCTTTGTAAACAGCGCGGCAAGGCGCTGGTCCAGATAGCGCCGCCGCAGATAGACCAGATCGAGATCGAATACTACGGCCACGTGGCCGAGCACGATACCCGGTTGCTGACATCGGCTGTCCTCGTCGGCGCGTTCGAGTCGGTCATCAGTGATTCAGTCAATTTCGTCAACGCCCCGTTCATCGCGGAAGAGCGGGGGATCAAGGTGAAAGAGTCGACGCAGTCGGCGACGAAGGACTACGTCAATCTGATAACAGTCACGAGTGTGTCAAACGGCGACAGCGT
>JAUWIO010000180.1 GCA_030605305.1 Actinomycetes bacterium | reverse complement strand
TCGACCGCACAGCTCCTGGGCCGCCGGAAGAATGTCGTCTACTCTGAGCGTCTCCTCGCCCGCGGGCACAAGCTGACCATTCACTCTAAGTAACGGTGGTGACTTGACCTTGAGGATGACGTCTGAAGCCCCAGTCTCTTTGCCCTTTGCCAGTATTTCATTGATTTTCATCAGTATGCTCCGGTCGTAGGGGCATACTTCTGGAATTCAGTCGGATTGCTCGACTTGGCGATCGCATCATCAAACTCGACTTCCTTATCGTCCACCAATTTCTTCAAGTTCTGATCGAGCAGCTCCATGCCATAAGCTCCGCCTGTCTGGATCATGTTGTATATCTGGTGCGTTTTGCCTTCTCTGATCAAATTGCGGACACCGGAGTGACAAACCAGTAACTCGAAAGCAGCGATCCGCCCGCCGCTGATCTTGCGCAACAGCGTCTGGGAGACGACTCCCCGAAGGGAGTTCGCCAATTGCATGCGCACGCGGGGCTGATGCTCCGGCGAAAAGACGTCGACGATCCGATCGATCGTTTGAGCGCTGTCCGCCGTATGCAAGGTCCCGAAAACAAGATGGCCGGTCTCAGCGGCCGTCATCGCCAACGATATAGTTTCCAGGTCCCGCATCTCGCCGACGAGGATCACATCAGGGTTCTGTCTGGTGACATGCTTTAGCGCTTCAGCAAACGAATGGGTGTCGGCTCCAAGTTCCCGTTGATTGATGGCGGCGACTTTGTCCTGGTGGAGGAATTCTATCGGGTCCTCGATAGTGATGATGTGGACTTTTCTAGTCTTGTTGATGCGGTCAATAATGGCTGCCAGTGTTGTCGATTTGCCGCTTCCTGTCGGCCCGGTGACCAAGACTAGGCCCCGTGACAGCTCGGCGAACCTATTAGTTACTTCCGGTAGCCCCAGGTCCTCCGAACTCTTGATCTCGATGGGGATGACGCGGATAACGGCCCCGATCTTATCGTGTTGAAAAAAGACGTTGACGCGAAATCGCGCCAGGCCGGGCACGGAGTGAGCCAGATCCAGCTCTCTCTCTTTCAATAAGCGCTGTTTGCGGTCGTCGGTAAGGATCTCCCCGATCAGCGCTTTGGCGCTGTTCTCGGTCAAGACGGGGAACTCGGTTCGCGTCAATTTACCGTGGATCCGAAAGACGGGCGGCTCGTCGACTTTTACATGCAGATCCGACCCATCCCGCTTAACGAGCTGGGTCAATAATTCCTGCATGCTCGCTGCTGGAGCCTGAGACACAGTCGTCGGTGAAGGCGGCGGCGCTGCCACGCTGGCAACAGCTGCCCCTAACCCGCCCGGGCTTTGTTCGTCCATTTTGTCTCCTATTAAGATGGCTCGGCTATGCCAAGCTTGCGGATCTTGAGCTTAAAATCGTGGGCGTTTGCGGACATGGCCACTGCGTTCTCCATGGTGATCCGCCCAGATTGAAAAAGAGAGATCAGGCTCTGGTCGAATGACTGCATGCCGTAATACTCTCCCTGTTCGATCACCTCTTTCAATCTCGATATCTTATTCTCGACTATCAGTTCGCGGACAGTGGCCGTGGCCACTAGTATCTCGGTAGCTGCGACTTGCCCGCCGCCGATCTTGGGAAGCAGGCGCATCGACACTATGCCGCGCAAAGTCGACGCGAGCATCAATTGGATCTGATGATGTTGGTGTGGGGGGAAAAAATCGATGATCCGAAAGATGGTCTCAGAGGCATCGATCGTATGCAGAGTCGATAAGACCAGCGTACCCATTTCAGCCGCGGTCAGGGCCGCTTGGACCGTTTCATAGTCGCGCATCTCTCCGATCAGGACGACATCCGGATCTTGACGGACAACATGCCTTAGCGCCTCGGCAAAGTCCCGGGTATCGATGCCGATCTCGCGCTGATTGATCATACATTTCTTGTCTTTATGGAGGATCTCGATCGGGTCTTCAATAGTGACGATATGCCCATCGCGGGCAGTATTGATGTGATTGATCATCGCGCCGAGGGTCGTTGTCTTGCCGCTGCCCGCCGTGCCGGTCACGAGCACCAAGCCCCGGCTTTCTTCGGCTAAAGTCCGAAGGACAGGCGGTAGGCCCAGCCTCTCGATATCAAGCTCCTTGACTGTCACGCGCCGAATAGCCATTCCGATCTGGCCCTGCTGCCGAAAAGCATTGACGCGAAACCGGCCGACATCGACCACGCTGAAAGCAAAGTCGACCTCGATACTGTTCTTGAAATCCTCTATCAGGCGCTCCGGCACGAGCACTTCGGCAATACCGTTCATGTCGTCTTCAGTTAGGGGCGGGGCTTCGGCGGGACCCAAGGTGCCGTCAACCCGCAAACCCGGCGGGCTGCCCGCCTTGATATGGAGATCCGAGGCCCCGGCATCGACCATCATCCTGAGAATTTCTTTTACGTCCATAGCACCTGCCCTTTACGGCTCTAGAATGGCTTGCAGCGCCTCTATTATATGACTTCTTACATACCGTGTTTGTATCGACCGGAACCGGTCGAATCTTTACCTAATTACCTAAATAGCAGGGAGGACTTGAGAACCGGAGCGCGGATGCTTAGAGGAGGCGGACGGCGCCAACATAGTTGCGGCGCGCCGAGAGAATACTGATTTTGACCACGTCGCCGGTCTGAGGGGCGTTGATATATTGGTCGTTGCCGATATAGAGGCCGACATGACCGATATACCCCCCATGAGCGCCAAAGATCAAATCGCCCGGTTGCAGCTGATCCTTGCTGACGCGTGTGCCCATATTGAATTGGGCTTCGGCGGAATGCGGGAGGCTGATGCCGACTTGCGCGAAGACATACATCGTCAACCCCGAACAATCAAATGAGTTGGGCCCGGAAGCCGCCCAGACGTACGGCTTACCTAGCTGCGCCCGAGCGAAGGCAACCACCTGGGCCGCTTTGTCGCCGGCCGGCGCGGGCACCACTGCGGGCACCACTGCGGGCGCCGGAGCTGGAGCTGGAGCTGGAGCTGGAACAAAGCTCGGGAGCGGCAGAAG
>JAUWIO010000010.1 GCA_030605305.1 Actinomycetes bacterium | reverse complement strand
GTTCCTAGCGCTAAAATAACCCGCTTCGACAAAAAAGTAGAGCCCCATCTGGTCTTGATCTGCCAAAGATCCGTCGAGCGCTCTATGCTCTCGGCAGTGTCTTGATAGAGGGCTAGACCCTCGAGCCCTTCCAGCTCCGCCTGCCATTGCCGTCGCAGAGCAACCGTGTCAAACAACGCCAGCGGGCCCTCCGGCAATGATATCTCCCCCAAGAAGGAGGGATGCAGCACGCGCTCGCAAAAGCTGCGGCCGGCCTTGGTTTCTTCGAGTGATTGGCGAGACACCACCCGCGGTCCCCAGGCCGAGAAGGCCAGGGTGTCGAGAGAGCTGCTCAAAAGGAGGGTTTTTCCTTCCCTGGCTGCCACCCAGGCCGCCGCAGACCCAGCGAAACCGCCGCCGATTACTATCGTCTCAAATGATTGCTGAAATATGCTTTTCATCTCAATGACAGATTATCCCGAAACGGGAATATTTGGCCAGAGTCACTTGCCAATGCAAAATCGGGCGAAAATACGATCCAAGACCGCCTCATCGACGTCTTCACCAACAAAGAGAGCCAGTTTCCCTACAGCGTCCTTCAATAGCGGCGCCATTATCTCTTCACCAAACCCCGCATCCAGTGCCTCCCGTGCGTCCAACAATGCTGTTTGGGCCCCCCGCAGCTCTTCTCGTTGACGGGCATCTGCGATTATCATTTCATTCGCTTCCGGCTCGGGCCCCAGGCCGACTAACCGCAGAACCGCGGACTCCAGTTCTTTTAGACCGGTTCCCGTTGTAGCAGAAAGCTCGACCCGCGGGAGGCCCTGAAGCTGAGAGGGGAGGCCCTCGAGATCAAGCCGGGAGGGGAGATCGGTTTTGTTAATAACAACGATCGTCTTCTCGTTCCCAGCCAGCGCGTCGATCAACGCTTCATCTTCACCCGAGAGGGGCTCGTTGCCGGCCAATACCAACACAACCAGGTCAGCGCTGTCGAGAGCTGCTTGGCTGCGAGCGATCCCTTCCGCTTCAATATCATCGCTGGGGTCCCGCCAGCCCGCGGTATCGCGCAGCAGGAGAGGCACCTCCCCCAAGAGCACAGTTGATTCGACAATATCTCGCGTTGTTCCTGGTTGGGCGCTGACTATCGCCCGCTCTTCGCGCGAAAGCGCGTTTAAAAGGCTCGACTTTCCGACATTGGGCCGACCGACCAGGGCCGTCCTAAGCCCCTGATCATAGACTTGACCGCGCTCTGCTTCTTCAATGAGCCCTTGCAGCTCGTCGTCGTGGCGATCGAGCCTTGTCCGGACCCCTGGCCGGTCGAGCGCTTCGATGTCCTCGTCGGAAAAATCAACCGCTGCCTCCAGGTAGGCAGTCGTCTCGAGCAGTTCATCCTTGACCCGGGCGATCCGCTTAGAGAGGTGACCCTCTGCCTGGTAGGCCGCAGCGCGGGCGGCAGCTGCGCTCCGGGCCCGTATCAATGAGGCAATCGCCTCCGCCTGAGAAAGGTCGAGCCGTCCCGACAAAAAGGCTCTTTTGGTAAACTCTCCCGGTTCAGCCAATCTGGCGCCAAAACCCAGAGCGATCTCTAAGATCCTTCGCATTGACGGCGCCCCGGAATGCGCGTTGACCTCGACGACGTCCTCGCGTGTATAGGAGCGTGGAGCGCGCATCACCGAAACAAGGCATTGATCGACCAGCCGACCGTCAGCGGATCACAGACGTGGGTGCGAAAGAGCGTGTGGGTGGGGCGTCGGGAAAAAGCTTGTGTGTCACTGCCGATCAGCTTGGCGCCGACCGCGAGCGCCTGCGGCCCGCTGATCCGGATGATGCCTATACCGCCCATCCCGACCGGGGTCGATATCGCAGCGATTGTATCGTTCCTGGCCATCATGGGCGAGGGCCGCGTGAGGAAGGCGGGGCGGCGCTAGTCCGTATCTGTCGGTTCTATTACTACATAGCGGTCGGGCTCCGAGCCTTCGGAGATCGTTGAGACCCCGTCGTATTGGCCGGCAGTCGTGTGCACGGTCTTTCGTTCCATTGCGCTCATGGGACGAAGCGCGCTCGCCTCCTGCTGCGCTAAAACTTTCCCGATCGTCCGTTCTGCGATCTCTTTGACCTCTCGTTTTCGGCGTGCCCGGTATCCTTCCACATCAAGAATAACGCGAACAGACGCCTTCATGCGTTTATTAACGATCGCCCCGACTACGACCTGGAGCGCGTCGAGCGTCCGGCCGTGATGGCCTATCAACCAAGAAAGTGACTCGCCGCTTACAGCCACCCATGTTTCATCGTCCTCAACATATATCTCGACATCGCAATCGACATCGAGCAGGTCTGCCATCTCTTCAATGATCGTCTGAGCAATATACGCGTGGTCCTTGACGGTGACGATCACTTTGGCCCGGCCCCGGCGCAGACCTAGCAAGCCCTTGTTTGCTTCTTCGACAATCTCTATATCTACTTCTTCCGGTCCGACCCCTAGTTCTTCCAGGGCCGCATCGATCGCTTCTTGCGCGCTATCGCCCTCGGCCTGTACTGAGCTACCCATTTAGCTTCCTTCCGCCGCCACAGTCGTGCCGCGAAGCGTCACGTACTGCTGCCCGATAGTCCATATGTTGGTCACGACCAAGTACAACACCACGCCGGCCGGGAGCGTCCACCCGAGATAAGCCATGAACAGGCTCATGAACAACATCATCCGGTCCTGCTGAGCGTCCGCGCTCATCATCTTCGATTGCCAATATGTCGTTCCGATCATGATCAAAGCCAGAAATATATATGGGGCCGCGTCAACAGCACTCAGCTTCCCTGCGCTCACCATGTCCACCGCTTCTTTGGCCGACACGCTGATGTTGTCCATGACCAGCCAAAAGTTGTGCTTCTCGAGCTCTAGCAGCACCCTAAAGAGAGCGAACATGATCGGAAGCTGAAGCAGTAAAGGCAAGCATCCGGACAGCGGGTTTATCTTGTGCTCTTTATAGAACTTCATGATCTCTTCTTGGAGCTTCTCTTTGTTGTCTTTATATTTAGCCTGCAGCTCTTTGAGCTTAGGCTGGATCCGCTTCATCTCTTGCATCGACTTTGTCTGCTTGATCGTCAGAGGCAGCAGCAAGATTCGGACCGTGATCGTCAACAAGATGATCGCCGCCCCATAGTCCCCTGTGAGCTGGGCGAAGAACTCGAGCGTCGCCCTCAAGATATCGATGATGGGCTGTAAAATCGCGGTCACTATCTACTCCTTACTTAACTGGGTCATATCCACCCGGATTGAATGGATGACAACGTATCACCCGGCGAAAGCCGAGCCAAAGACCCTTGGTCGCTCCATGTTTAGAAACCGCCTGCGCGCAATACTCCGAGCACGACGGGTAAAACCGCCAAGACGACGGCAGCCAGGGCGAAACAATCCGCTGATAGCCGCGTATGATCCCCGTCACAATAAACTTCATTAGCTGCCGGCATCGAGGACATGGGCGCGGCGCAACAAGTCTCGTCCCGACTCGCGCAGGCTCGCAAACGAAGCCATTGCCGCCCTGGGCCGCGCAACGAACACTAGCAGGAACCCGGGCCGCAAAGCGCCCTCACTCTCCGCCACAGTGGCCCGGAGACGTCGTTTGAGCTTGTTCCGCGTCACCGCGTTCCCCACTCTCTTGCTAACAGAGAAGCCCACCCTGGTTTGCTCGTCCGTGCTGCTATATAGAAAGTGCAGCACCAGGTCCTGCGCATGCACAGACTTCCCTTGGGCATAGACTTGCTTGAACATTTTCGGCGACCTTAAGCGAAGGTCCTTGTGCATCAGCTGCTAGGCGGACAATTTCGCCCGTTGTTTACGACGACGGTTCGCCAGTATTCTCCGACCCGCCTTGGTGCTCATGCGGTTTCGAAAGCCGTGCTTTCTTTTCCGTTTTCTGTTGCTTGGTTGATAGGTTCTCTTCATTTATGTCTCTCCCTGTTACAGCCAGTCATTATAGCGGTCGCTAATTTTAAGTGTCAAGAACATCGAGTTTCGCCCTTAGCGCCGGCCAATACTTATCCACAGGTGTGGAAATCGCTGTGGATAAGTATTTGTTTTCAAAGGTAGCCGTCTTTCCTTGATTCTCGCCCAAAATCACCATTTTCAATCTTACTCGCCCTATAAGCAGCGGAATTGTCTGTCTGTCTCTGTTGATAACCTTTTGCAAATCGTCCGAATCAGACGCTTGGTTGATGGACGCGCAGGTGGGCGGGGGAACACCTGTTTTTTTTGAAAAAGTTTCATTTTATCGACACCGTGATGACTCTTTTTATTATATTATTGTCGGCGTGGGGTCGGTGGCTTTGTCAGTTTCACCCCTTTGCTGCCTGGTCTGGTGAAGACCACAATTCGTTGGAGTTATTATGAGTTTTTTTATCTATGAGTGAGCAACTCGACATGGTCTGGAAAGATGCGCTTGGGGTGCTCCGCACCCAGCTAAACGACCAAACGTTCAAAACATGGTTCATGAACATAAGGCCGGTTAGTTTTTCAGGTTCTCTGTTCACAATATCAACGCCAAACGACTTTTCTAGGGAGTGGCTGGCATCCAGATATATATCTCTGGTAGCCGGCGCCCTGGGGGCGGCCACCAATGGCCCCGTCGATGTTGCTTTCGTGGTTCGCCCTCCGGACGAGACACCGAAGATCGATCACCAACCTGATCCGAAACCGATCGCCGGCTCTCACATCAGAACCAAATACTCGTTCGATACTTTTGTCATTGGCATCAGCAACCGGTTTGCGCACGCGGCTGCCTTGGCGGTCGCCGAAAAACCGGCCCAATCATATAATCCCCTTTTTATTTACGGTGGAGTCGGGCTTGGAAAGACCCACCTTTTACAGTCGATCGCTCACTATGTCTCCTCCCACCTTCAACGAATGACGGTCAAATATGTTTCTTCTGAAAAATTCACCAACGACTTCATCAATTCGATCCGGGACAAAGACAAGATCGCCGGATTTCAACGAAAATACCGGCACACCGATGTTCTGCTGGTAGATGATATTCAGTTCCTGGAGAACAAAGAGGCCACCCAAGAAGAGTTCTTCCATACATTCAACACTCTTTATGAGGCCGACAAGCAGATCATTATCTCCAGCGATCGACCGCCAAAAGACATTGCGACACTTGAGGCCCGCCTCAGAACTAGATTTGAATCCGGGCTTATCGTAGACATACAGCCGCCCGATCTCGAAACACGTATTGCGATCCTTAAAAAACGAGTGATGCTCGAAGACCTCGAGGTCTCAAATGACGTTCTCGAGTTCATCGCGTCAAATATTCAGTCGAACATCAGAGAGCTTGAGGGCGCCCTGATAAGAACCGTAGCTTTTGGCTCATTGACCTCCAATACCATTACTAAGACTTTAGCCAGCGAAGTGTTAAGGGATGTTTTTCCCCCAAACTCGGTTAAAGAGATCTCGATCTCGCGGATCCAAACCGAGGTCTGTAGATATTATCGGGTAACCAAAGCCGAGCTTACCGGCGCCAAGAGAGCACAGCCGTATGTCCTGCCCCGCCAGATAGCGATGTACCTGTCTCGTGAACTAACCGACGCTTCTTTGCCTAAGATCGGAAGCGCCTTTGGTAATCGCGATCATTCAACAGTTATCCACGCTACCAACAAGATAGAAAAACTGTTGAATCAGGAGATAGAGCTATATGAACAGATACAAGAACTCACAACCAAACTCAAAAGCCGGTGTTGATGGTCTGTGGACAACCACCTGTTTTTTCCAAACAGTGTAGCGATGACATCGCTTTCGGGCATAACGGCAGTTTTGTCCCCGGCTTCATCAACAAGGTTTTTGTTGGGCTGAACAGCGAAAAGCGTTTGTTTTTAACATTTCAACAGTACCTACTAAAACTACTGATAATTATTAAAAGATATTAAGGACTAGAGGGGGTCAGCGATGTTGGTAAAGGTTTCTCAAAGCGACTTTTATGAAAAATTACAGATCGTTCAAAGAGGTACATCGTCCCAAAGCACCCTTCCCATACTAACCGGCATCAAGATCAATGCCGACGCTAAGGATTCAATATTCCTCCACAGCACGGATCTGGAGCTATCAATGAAAGTGGATTGTCCGGCAGCAGTAAAAACCAAGGGCTCGCTCGTGGTAAACGGAAAGCTGTTGGCCGACATCTTTAAATACATTCCCGACGGTACAGTCGATTTAAGCCTTGAGAACGAAGGACGCCAACTACACATAACTGCCGGTAGATCCTCCTTTAAGGTGCAAACGATGCCGGTTGATGATTTTCCGGCATTTCCGACATCGGAAGAGGGACAGGAAATAGATCTTGAGGGACCTGTTTTGTTGGAGGCTCTCAAACAAACAAGTAAAGCGATATCGAAAGACGAGACCCGCCCAGTGCTGACCGGCGCTTTGCTGAAAATAGATAAAAACTCGATGCTGGTGGTAGCTACCGACAGCTACAGGCTGGCTTTCAGGTCGAGCAAGATCAAAAACACGAAGAAGGTCGAGTTTTCTGTCTTGGTGCCGTATCGTGCGGTTGAAGAAATACAAAAACTTTCTGCTGTTGCCGACAGAATAAACTTGTCGACGGACGGCAATCTTTTGAAAGCGGAAACAAACAAGGGTCAGATTTTTACCAGGCTTATCGAGGGCCAGTTTCCAAACTATGAACAGCTGATCCCAAAAGAAGCGAAACTGACCGTCAGTGTAGAAAAAAACGAGCTCAGCGGCGCCATCAATCAGGCCTCGCTTATGGCGCAAAAAAACATGAGCATAAAGATCTCGGTCAAGGACGGAGAGATCAAGATCAGCGCCGCGACAGCTGGAGTCGGTGAAGTAGACTCGACGATTAAAGCAAATACAACCGGAGAAACGATCGAAGATATGGCTTTCAATGCTCAATATCTCCTCGACGGGATTCAAACGGCTCCGGGAGACAGCGTGATATTGGAGTTCAATGGTTCAGTAAACCCCGGGCTGATAAAGTCGAAAGCCGACACCAGCTACATGTATTTAGTAATGCCCATCAGAATTAGCTAGGCGGGGTCGTTGTGGAGCCACTAGACGATTTACTGAAAAAGTCTGTTGGGTCTCTTGGTCTAGAAGGCGTATATTCAACCGGAGAAATAACAGAGAAGTGGGCGGATATCGTTGGTGTACAGTTGGCGGAACAGACCACACCGCTGATGCTTAAAGAGGGGACCCTGTTGATCAGAACCACCCATCCCGGCTGGTCACACCAATTAACACTTCTGAAACCGGCTATACTGGAACGGCTAAGAGCAGAAGAATTTTCCATTGATGATCTGCGTTTTATTTGCAAAGAAGCGTCGGACGAGTCGCCAAAACCAACGCTAAAGTCGGTTTCCAGGACCAAGATCACGAAGGCTGAGGGCAAGCACGACAAGCCGAAATTACGAGAAGCGATAGACTCATATTTAAGAGCGCAAAAGAAAGTCGCCAAAAACGGACGCCTGAAATGATTATGATAAAGTGGGACCATAAGAATACCGCCAACAGTAACGCCCGAAATAAACGGAGGGCCATTGAAAGAACCGGCGTATAGCGCAAAAGACATCACCGTACTAGAAGGCCTGGAAGCGGTCAGGAAGCGGCCCGGAATGTATATCGGCACCACCGGACCGAAGGGTTTGCACCACCTGATCTATGAAGTCGTCGATAACAGTATCGATGAAGCCCTAGCCGGCTTTTGCTCGGAAATTAAGATCACAATCGCTAAAGACGACCGGGTCACGGTGGAAGATAACGGCCGCGGCATTCCGGTCGACAATGTCGCTAAGCATGGCCGGCCGGCGGTCGAGATAGTCTTGACCATGCTTCACGCCGGCGGCAAGTTCGGTGGAGAAGGCTATAAGGTCTCCGGAGGACTTCATGGGGTCGGCCTTTCAGTGGTCAATGCTTTATCTAAAGAATTGACCGTGCGCGTACGGCGCGGCGGCGCTGAGTACGAGCAGGACTACGCATACGGAAAACCGGTGACATCGCTTGAAAAGGCAGGCAAAACCACCGAAACAGGGACAACCGTGTCCTTCTTGGCTGACGACGGGATCTTTGAAACGACCGACTATTCGTTCGAGACCGTCGCTCAACACATGAAGGAAACCGCTTTCTTGATGAAGAGCCTAAGAATATCTTTGGTCGACGAGCGACCGGAAGAAACAACCGAGGTCTCCTATTGTTACGCGGGCGGCATCATCGATTTCGTCGAGTATCTCAATGCCAAGAAAGATCCGCTACACGAAAAGATCATCTATTTTGAACGCAAGATAGGTGATGCCGAGGTCGAAATAGCCATGCAATACAACCTTGGATATACAGAGTCCATCTTTACGTTTGCCAACAATATCAACACGCAAGAAGGCGGCACTCATCTAGATGGGTTCAAAACGGCTTTGACCAGAACAGTCAATGATTTCGCTAGATCAAAAAACCTCTTGAAAGAAAAGGACGATAATCTTTCGGGTGAAGATATCCGGGAGGGTCTGACGACGATTATCAGCGTCAAACTTCAGGAACCGCAGTTTGAGGGCCAGACAAAGACCAAGTTGGGCAACACAGAGATAAGGGCTCTCGTCAGCGGCGCGGTAGGCGAAAAGCTCCGCGAGTTTCTTGAGGAAAACCCGAAAGAGACCAAGATAATAGTCGGCAAGGCAATTGCCGCCTCGCAGGCCAGGGCCGCTGCCAGAAAAGCGCGCGAACTAACACGAAGAAAATCGCTCCTGGAGAGCACGTCTTTGCCCGGCAAACTAGCCGACTGTTCCTCAAAAGATCCGGCGTTTAGCGAAATATATCTGGTAGAGGGTGACTCCGCCGGGGGTTCGGCCAAACAAGCGCGAGATCGCAGTTTTCAGGCGATCCTGCCCCTTAAGGGCAAGATACTCAACGTCGAGAAAGCCCGTCTTGGAAAGGTCTTGGGCAGCGAGGAGATCCAGGCGCTCATCACCGCTCTGGGAACGAACATCGCGGAAGAGTTCGATCTTGAAGCAGCGCGGTATCACAAGATCATCATCATGACGGATGCCGATGTCGATGGGGCGCACATCCGAACACTTATCCTGACCTTTCTTTATCGCTTCATGCAAGACTTGATAAGCGCGGGCTATGTTTATATCGCCCAGCCGCCCCTCTTTAAGGTTAGCAGCAAGAAGAAGCACTTTTACGCTTACTCAGACAATGAGCTCGACGATGCGATCAAGCGGGCCGGCGGAAAAAACTATAGCTTGCAGCGGTATAAGGGTCTGGGCGAAATGAATCCCGAACAGCTTTGGGACACGACGATGGATCCGAACGAGCGAACATTGCTCAAAGTGAATCTAGACGATGCGGTGCTGGCCGATGAGATTTTCACGACGCTGATGGGCGACAAGGTCGAGCCGCGAAGAGATTTTATCATCCAACATGCTAAGGATGTCAGGTTTCTGGATATTTGATGGACGAGATCGACAACGAACACGTCGACAGGCTTTTCGAGAGTCTGCACCAGGAGCGCCGGCAGACACGCCGGCAGCTGGAGAGGGTGACGGGCGCCGCGCTCATCATCGTCAGCCTGGTTATGGCGGCCCTCTTCTTGGCCGCGCTCGGGAGCAGCGAGAATAGCTTGTTGGTGCAGTCGTTGTCAGTCGTTTCTTTGATCGTAGCAGTGGGCCTTTTTGCGCTTGGATTGCAGCACGCGCTGATCGGTCGCCGATGAACGGAGGCAGTAATTGCTCGAACCTTTAATGGGAAAGATCAAGCTCGTCGACATAGAGGACGAAATGAAGAGCGCGTATATCGACTATGCGATGAGCGTCATCGTGGGCCGGGCCCTCCCCGATGTCGCCGATGGGCTCAAACCGGTCCATAGGCGCATTCTTTATGCCATGTTTGACCAGGGTATGCTGCCTAATCGCCGATATGAAAAGTGCGCGGCTACCGTTGGCGAAGTGTTGAAAAAGTATCATCCGCATGGTGACTCGGCGGTCTACGACACATTGGTGAGAATGGCGCAGGATTTCTCCATGCGCTACCCGCTCATAGACGGACAGGGCAACTTTGGTTCGGTCGACGGAGACAGTGCCGCCGCCTATCGCTATACAGAGGCCCGGCTGTCGAAGATCGCGACGGAACTGCTTCGCGATATCCACAAAGATACGGTCGATTTCATTCCTAACTTCTCAGAGACTACGGAAGAACCGGCTGTTTTGCCGGCCAGGTTTCCGAATCTGCTTGTCAACGGCTCTTCGGGCATCGCGGTCGGTATGGCGACGAACATTCCGCCTCACAATCTTAACGAGGTGATCGACGGCGTTATCCACGTAATAGATAACCCCGAGGCCGATCTTGATTCCCTGATGGAGATCGTCAAGGGACCCGACTTTCCAACCGCCGGCTTTATCCTCGGCCGCAGCGGTATCCGCGATGCGTATGAGACAGGGCGGGGAAGCGTCAAGGTAAAAGGCCGGGCCCATATTGAACAGACCGAACAAGGAAGAAATCGGATCATCGTCTCCGAGCTTCCGTACCAGGTGAATAAGGCCAGGTTGACCGAGAAGATAGCCGAGCTTGTCCGCGACAAGAAAATAACAGACGTGTCCGATCTGCGCGATGAATCGGACCGTCAAGGCATGCGGCTTGTGATCGAACTCAAGCGTGACGCTATTCCGAAAATAGCTCTTAACAAGATCTATAAACACACACAACTCGCGACATCGTTCGGCGTCAATATGTTGGCCCTGGTCGACGGAGTGCCGCGCCGCCTCGGCCTGCGAGACGTGCTGGACCACTACATCAGCCATCAGAAGAACGTGATCACCCGACGCACTCGTTTCGAGCTCGAGCACGCTGAAGCTCGAGCACATATCCTCGAGGGTCTTCTTATCGCCCTCAAAAAGATCGATGAGGTAATCAAGACGATCAAGCAGTCGCAGACGCCCGATGAAGCCCGGGGCAAGTTGATGGCGAACTTCGGTCTTTCCGAGCTGCAGGCTCAGGCCATATTAGACATGCGCTTACAGCGTCTGACCGGACTAGAGCAGGGCAAGATCGAATCCGAATACGCGGAGCTTGTTAAGCTGATAACCAAGCTGCAGGCGATTTTGGCGGACGAGAAGAAGGTTCTCGAGATCGTCAAGGGCGAGCTGGAGGAGACCAAGAAGACACACGGAGACGACCGTCGGACTGAGATCACGGAAGCCGAGGGCGACATCGATATCGAGGACCTGATAGCCGAAGAAGATATGGTCATCACTATCACCAACACCGGGTACATCAAGCGCCTTCCGGTGACGACATATCGAGGACAGAAGCGTGGCGGGCGCGGGATCAGCGGCCTCAATCTCAAAGAAGATGATTTTGTCGAACACCTGTTTATCGCCTCTACCCATAACTTCTTGCTGGTCTTTAGCAATAAAGGCAAGGTCTATCGGATCAAAGTCCATGAGTTGCCCGTCGGGAGCCGTCAATCCAAAGGCCAGGCCATAGTCAACCTGTTGCCGTTTGTGGCCGATGAGAGGATAGCCGCCGTCATTTCCACCCGCAATTACGACGAAGGCAAGCACTTATTGTTGGGGACGAGGAACGGGTTGGTATAAAAGACCGAGTTTACTGCCTACAATAGTGCCCGCCGTGACGGCTTGATAGCGATCACGTCACGTGACGACGACGAACTGATCGGCGTCAAACTGACCGATGGCGACGACGACGTCATTCT
>JAUWIO010000048.1 GCA_030605305.1 Actinomycetes bacterium | reverse complement strand
TCCATCATTATTATCGGGAGTCGACGCGTTTTTGCATGAGGCCGGAACCAAAGAGATCAAGCTGGTAGTCCCGGGCCAAGAGGCGATGGTTGACCTCCTAGGCCACCGTGACGAGCTACTTAAAGTCATAGAATCCGAATTCAAGACCGATATCCGGGTTCGCGGCAATGAGATAACCATCCATGGGGACGAGGCGGAGACCGATAAGGTCGAGAAGGTCTTTAGTGAGCTGCTCGGTATAGTGACGGGCGGCGAACCGCTGAGAAAGGAAGAGGTGGTTCAAGCGATCGACCTCGTTCGCGGCACCGAGACTGTTTCCCCGACGACGCTGGCCAAGGACGTGATCCTGGTCCATCGAGGCAAGACTATTCGTCCGAAAACGCCTGGGCAGAAAAGATATATTGATACGGTCCGAGCGAACACGGCCACATTTTCCATCGGACCGGCGGGGACCGGCAAGACGTACCTGGCGATGGCCATGGCCGTGCAGGCATTAAAGAAGAAGCTGGTCAGCCGGATTATTTTGACCCGGCCGGCGGTGGAGGCGGGGGAGAAGCTCGGCTATCTTCCGGGGACGCTTTTTGAGAAGGTCGACCCTTACTTGAAGCCCCTGTATGACGCGCTTTTCGATATGATGGACCCCGAACAGTATCAGGAGTTCATGGACCGCGGGATGATCGAGGTGGCCCCGCTGGCCTTCATGCGCGGGCGGACTTTAAACGACTCCTTTATAATCCTCGACGAGGCCCAAAATACTTCTCCGGAGCAGATGAAGATGTTTCTGACGCGTCTCGGTTTCAACTCGAAAGTCGTGATCACCGGGGACGTCACGCAGATAGACCTTCCCTTCAATCGGCGTTCGGGGTTGTTAGTTACGGAGAAGATACTGACCGGCATCGATGATCTGGCCTTCGTGCACCTCGGCGCCAAAGATGTCGTCCGCCACAAGCTGGTGCAAAAGATCGTCGAGGCATATACGCGGTTTGAAGACGATGGGGAAACGTAAAGTGGCGAAGAAGCCCCGCTCAGGCGAAGCGAAGCTCATAAACCGGATAGTCCAAAAAGTCGGCAGGGCGGATAATTGGCTTCTGCAGCGGGTGCTTATCGGTGTCAGTGTGTTTGCTGTTTTATTCATACTTTTGGCGGTGGATTTCTCGCCCACTGCCATCAGCGGCCTCGAGATAAGTAAACCGAGCCCGGATACCGTGAAGGCGCCGCGCTCTATCGAGGTGGTCGATGAGGAGAGGACCCAGGAGTTGCGGCGCGACGCGGCCGATCAGGTCGAGGCGGTCCGGGTTTTCGATGAGACACGGGCCACGAAAGCGCGGGCCGAGGTCAACGCTTTCTTTTTGCGATTAACGCAAGCCCTGAACAACAAGGACGCCTCAGAGACAGCCCTGACCGATACGGTCAGGACGATCTTGCCCAGCGCGGACCTGGAGAGCGATCTCGATTGGATGGTCTCGCTGAGCGCCGAGCGGATCAAAACGCTTAGGTCACAGACGAACGAGATAACCGCTACTTTCATGGCGGAGAAGATATCCGCACAAGAGATCGACGGCAAGCGTGACGAGGCCCTCCGACGCGGTCAGGTCATGGAGGACCCGCGCGCCGGGCGGCTCGTGGGCGAGTTGGCGGCGGGTGCTTTGCGCGTCAACAACGTGGTCGATACGGAAGAGACGAACGACCGCATCCGTTCGGCCGTCGATAAAGTCGAACCGGTCACAGTGACCAAGTTGGCGGGGGAGACGATAGTCACCGAAGGGGAGATCGTCACGCCTGTCGAGGCGCAGATCCTGGACGAACTGGGCTTGACCAACCAATTGATGGGTCGGACCTGGCAAAAGACGCTCGGGCAGGCACTGATAGCTTTCGTTCTGGTCATCCTTGGTCTCGTATACTTGCGCGAATTCCAGCCACGCGTCTATCGGGATAACCGTCTTTTGCTCTTATTGTTTGTCGTTCTAGCCACCGTTTCCGCGACAGCGAAGGGGTTGTCGCCGATGTTTCCGCCCTTCCTGATTCCGGCGGCCGCGGCCGCTATGCTGACGACGATCCTGGTCCGGCGGACAGCGGGGATCATGATGGCTGTGACAACGTCGATCGTCACCGGGATAATCGTCAGTGATTCTCAGTACTGGGTTTTTGCTTTTGTGATCGGGCTCTTTGCGGTCTACATGACTAGCAACATCTCTCACCGCTCCGATCTGACCAGGGCAGGCCTGTGGCTTGTCTTGGCTTCGGGATCGGTAGCGCTCGTTGTCGGGCTTATGGAGAACGAGACAGGCGTCAACCTGCTCGTTAACGGCGGCTGGGGCGCTCTGGGCGGGTTCGGCGCCATCGTCTTGACGATAGGGACTCTCCAGTTCCTTGAGTATGCATTCAATATAACGACCGATATGAAGTTATTGGAACTTGCCAATCCAACGCAGCCGCTCCTCAAGGAGCTGATGGTCAATGCTCCCGGCACATATAATCACAGCATAATGACCGGGAACTTGGTCGAGAGCGTAGCCCCCCAGGTGGGCGCGAACCCGCTGCTGGCAAGGGCCGGCGCGTACTATCACGATATCGGCAAGATCCGGCGCCCGTTCTTTTTTGTCGAGAACCAGTATGGCGAAAACCCGCACGATAAAACGCAGCCTAACTTGAGCTATTTGATAATCTCGGCTCACGTCAAGGAGGGGGTCGAGCTGGCCAAGAAGCACCGACTCCCCAAAGAGGTGGTAGATATTATCGCCCAACACCACGGGACTACTCTTGTCAGCTACTTCTACAGTCGGGCTAAGGAGAGCGCCAAGCACGCGGATGTGGCCGAGGACCAGTATCGCTACCCGGGAGAGAAACCGAAATCAAAAGAAGCGGCTTTAATAATGCTGGCGGACGCGGTTGAGGCGGCCGTACGGGCGTTGACCAAACCAACACACAATCGTATCGAACAACTCGTCAGGAAGATCATCAAAGAGCGGATGTACGACGGGCAGCTGGATGAATGCAGATTGACCCTCGGAGATCTTGAAACAGTCACGGTAGGGTATGCGCAGACCCTGACAACGATGTACCATTCAAGAATAGAGTATCCAGACTCAGAGAAGCCCGCAAGAAAGCGAGGAGTAGTCGTTGGACATTTTGGTGACCAACCAATCAGAAGTTGAAGTAGAGGTGGGTAAGCTTAAAGCGCTGGCCGCCTTTGTGCTTGAGAAAGAGGGGGCGGTAGACGGCACTGACGTCAGCGTCGCCCTCGTCGATTCAGGCAAAATACAAGAGTTGAACCTAAAGTATCGGCGCATAGATAGGCCCACAGACGTCCTGTCGTTCGATCTGAGCGACGACGGTAAGCTCAGCGGGGAGATCGTCATCTCACCTCAAATAGCTCTAGAGAACGCCGCTGTGGAGGCCACCGGCGAAACCGAGGAGATCGAGTCCCTGGTCATTCACGGCCTGCTTCACTTGCTTGGCTATACGCATGATCATGACGACGACTCTGAGGTGATGTTCGACCGCCACGAGTTGATCCGCCGCGAGTTTACGAACGTCGGGGGGACATCATAGGCGGTGAAACGTCGACCGCTCTTTCAGAGTTTCAATCACGCGATAGACGGGCTTGTGTTTGTTCTGCGCACTCAACGGAACATGCGCATACACTTGTCTATTGCCGCTATCGTCTTGGCGCTCAGTCTGGCCTTGGGGATAAACGGTACGGAATTCGTTCTGCTGCTCTTCGCGATCGCCATGGTCATATCGGCCGAGCTGATAAATACGGCGATCGAAGCGGTCATCGATGTGACCACGACCAGTTTCGACCCGATGGCCAAGATAGCGAAAGATGTGGCCGCAGCGGCGGTGCTGGTGACTTCACTGGCCGCAGCGATCATCGCCTACGTGATCTTTTATCCGATAATAGACGAGTTCTCATTGGGGGCCTTCGAGGCCGTCAGCTACGCCCCGATGCATGTGACCGCTATATCCTTGCTGATCGTCATTATCGTGGTCATAGCCGCCAAGGCTTGGACGAGGACCGGGACCTGGCTACGGGGCGGTTGGCCGAGCGGGCACGCTGCTCTGGCCGGATCCCTCTTGACGGCTATCGCTTTGATAAGCCGCAGCCCGCTCTTGACGACGTTGGCGGTGATCATGGCGCTGTTGGTCTTTCAGAGCCGGATGGAGGCAAAGTTCCATACCGCGGTTCAAGTCCTGGCCGGCAGCTTGATCGGGATCATAACGACCGTCTTGATCTTCCAGCTTTTTATGGGGTTCGAATGATGGAGGGCGCTTGGACACGACCACTGTCATCAGCATCGTTCTACTAGGCTTTCTCTTTATTTTACGGATATTCTTGGCAGCTGCCGAGCTTTCGCTCAGCTCGGTCAGCCGAATTCGGCTTTTGCAGCGCGCGGATGAAGGCGACAAGAAAGCGCAGATGACGCTCGACTTGACTCAGAAGTCGACTGAATTCCTGTCTGTCCTGTTGCTTTTGACCCTGTTGGCCGATACCGGAATGGCGGCGATAGCCGCTGTTCTCGCGGCAGAAATCTTGCCGTTTGGGCCGGCTATCGCGCCTGGTTTTGTCACCCTGATACTCTTTATCTACGCGGAAATGATCCCGAAGACTTTTGCCATCAACAATCCCGAGAGGGTGGCTGGTCTCGTAGTCCGTCCGGTCGCGGGGCTGACGAAGATCTTTTATCCATTGGCCTTTATCTTCATCCGTATCGCTAATTTTTTCGTGACGTTACTGGGCGGGCCCATAGTCAGACGCCCTTTTGTCACGGAAGAGGAGATCAAGATGATGGTCAGCGTCGGGGCGGAAGAAGCGGCGATCGAGCAAGACGAGAAGGAAATGATCCATAGCATCTTCGAGTTTGGCGACACGATCGTCCGCGAGGTCATGGTGCCCCGCCCCGATATGGTCGTCGTGGAGAGCGACGCCGCGGTCGAGGAAGTACTCGAGCAAGTGGTTACAGCGGGGCACTCGCGAATACCTGTATATGAAGACACTATCGACAATGTCATCGGGTCGATGTACGCGAAGGACTTGTTGACCTTTCTCAACAAGCCGCGGGCTGAGCGCGAAGACGATGTCATCAAGAAACTGATGCGCCCCGCCTACTTCGTTCCTGAAACGAAGAATGTCAGTGAATTACTCAAGGAGATGCAGCAAAAGAAGACCCATATGGCGGTCGTTCTCGATGAGTATGGCGGTACGGCGGGCCTGGTGACCATTGAAGACCTGTTGGAAGAGATAGTCGGTGAGATCTTCGATGAATATGATCTGGAGGAAGTGATGGTCGAGGTGCTGTCTGATAACAGTTACCGCATCGACGGAAGGGCGCCGATGGACGAGGTCCGGGAATTGGTCGGGGTCAACTTACCCGAATACGGCGGCGAGACGATCGGCGGTTTCGTTTATGACCTGGTCGGCCACGTTCCGGTCCGAGGCGAGGTCGTCGAATACGACGCGCTTCGTTTCGAGGTAGAGAAGGTCGTCGGCCGCCGGATATCAAAGATCATCGTCGTTAAAACAGAGCCGGAGACGGGCGGAGGCGACGACGATAACTGACCAAGAGGCGTCGGCGCTGCTCGATCGGGCTGAGGCTGTTGCCGAGAGGGCCTATGCGCCATACTCCGGCTTTAAAGTCGGGGCGGTTTTACTCGCCGCCGACGGCAGCTTTTTCGAAGGCGTCAATATCGAGAACGCTGCTTATGGCAGCAGTCTCTGCGCTGAGCGGGCCGCGGTGGCCGGCGCGATCAGCGCAGGCGACCAAGATTTCATAGCCATCGCGGTCGCGGCGGCCGGCGGCGGCGATATCAGTCCGTGCGGCGCCTGTCGCCAGGTCCTGATGGAATTCAGCCCGGACATGCGGTTGGTGACCGAGGGTCCCAGCGGTGTCCGCGTAGAGAAGGTGTCCGAGCTACTCCCCAGACCCTTCCATCTGTGATGGCCGCCAACGTGGTCGTCGAGATCGTGACCGACCCGACGCCTACAGTTATCGAGGCCGTCTCGGCCCTGGAGGAAAGCACCTTTGGGCGCGGCGGTTTGAATGAGTGGCATCTGCCCGTTATCGCCCGCCGAGGCCGCCTGTATATTGCCAGGGTCGGCGAGACCGAGATGGTCGGGGCGGCATCCCTCCTCCGCTCGTGGGAGGATAGCGCCGCGTTCCTGTTCGACCTGGTGGTCGAGCGGGAGTGGCGTCGTCGTGGAGTCGGACGCCGATTGATGACCGCGATAGTCGAAGGACTCAAGGCTGACGGCATCCGTCGCTTGGAGTTGACGGTGGCTCCAGAGAACGATGCCGCTTTGGCTCTTTATCGTGGTTTTGGCTTGAACGAGACGGCTTTTTTCCCCGGGGAATATGGCGGCGGGATGGACCG
>JAUWIO010000226.1 GCA_030605305.1 Actinomycetes bacterium | reverse complement strand
GCTATCAGGCGGCTATACTGGGCCCCGAAGTCGACGACCAGAACGGTCTGAGTCTCCTCCCGGCTCAACCCATCCCCCCGCCTTGCGCCCGCTGGAGCGGCTTTCCTTCGGTCTTCAAGGCCGGGGCTACCATCAGCTCGGCCTTCTGGAAGGCTTTGATGTTTTCGTAGCCGCAAGTGGCCATCGATGTCTTTAGGGCCCCAAAAAGATTGAGCGTCCCGTCGTTCTCGCGCGCCGGCCCCAGGAGTATCTCTTTCAAGGAAGCCTGTTTCCCGGCCTGTACACGCGTGCCCCGAGGCAACTCGGGATGAAAAGTGGCCATGCCCCAGTGATAGCCTTTGCCCGGCGCTTCGTTCGCCCTGGCTACAGGCGATCCCATCATGACGGCATCGGCGCCGCAGGCAATGGCCCGGGCGACATCGCCGCCGACCCGCAGGCCGCCGTCGGCGATAACTTGGATATATTGACCTGTCTCATCGAGATGTCGGGTGCGGGCCGCGGCCGCATCGGCGATGGCCGTGGCCTGAGGGCCACCTAACCCGAGCACCTGCCGGGTCGTGCAGGCTGCGCCGGGGCCGACCCCGACCAGCACGCCGATAGCACCGGTGCGCATCAGGTGGAGAGCGGTCGAATAGGAACAGCAGCCACCGACAAGGACCGGGATATCGACGCTGCCGATGAATTCGTGCAGATTGAGCGGCGTTACTTTTGTACTGACATGCTCGGCACTGACGACTGTCCCTTGTATGACCAGGATGTCGAGGCCGGCGTCGATCGCCTGCTTATAATATTGGGTGACCCGCTGCGGGGTGAGGGAGGCCGCCACCGTCACTCCGGCCGCTTTGATAGCCTGAATGCGCTCGCCGATAAGTTCCGGCTTGATGGGCTCTTTATATATCTCTTGTAGCCCCCGAGTCGCCTCGTCTTTTGAAAAAGAGGCTATCTTTTCGAGGACTGAATCGGCGTCTTTGTAGCGGGTTTGGAGGCCTTCGAGATTGAGGACACCAAGGCCGCCCAGTTCACCGAGGGCGATAGCAATGCGGACATCTACGACCCCGTCCATGGCCGAGGCCATCATCGGCAATTCGAACTGATACCCGCCTATTTGCCAAGAGATATCGATGTCTTCCGGATCCCTAGTCCGCCTGCTCGGCACAATGGCGATATCATCAAAGCCGTACGCCCGCCGGGCCAGCTTTCCCTTGCCAATCTCGACTTCCATCCTGCCTCCGCATCTACACCAATCCAGCGCACTGAGCTGGAAAATTCGGGTCCTTCGCGCAAAACGTGGAGAGGCCGGGCCGTATCTTGATACGAAAAACCCCGTCCGGGCCACCGCTTAGGCTCTGACGGGTTTTTGCTATTTCTGGTGCCGGACACCCCTTACGCGAGGTGGTAGATTCAGGTTAGCACCAGCCCTTTTTAGTGTCAACCGAGTGTTTTTACAGTCGCCGCAAACTCGAGATCGGCGGGCTCCCCGATACCCCCGCGTACGGAAGTCATCAATGTGGTCAACAAAGCCGGGACGAACGCGTCGACCACTTCCTGGTCGAATTGGCCCTGGCGGCCGGTGACCAGTTCGGTGATGGCCTTATTCTGGTCGAGTGCTTTTCGATACGGGCGATCGCTGGTCATGGCATCGAAAGTATCCGCCACCGCGATTATTCTAGCGTCAAATGGTATCTCGGAACCGGCCAGGCCGTCCGGATAGCCCCGGCCGTCGAACCGCTCATGATGGCCGCGTACTCCAGGGACAACATCGCCCCAGGGAAACTCGATACCTTTGAGTATATCCGCCGCCATAACCGGATGCAGCTTGATCATGTCCATCTCCTCCGGAGTCAGCTTCCCTTTCTTATTAAGGACGCCGTCGAGGACTCCGATCTTGCCGATATCATGAAGGTAGGCGGCCGCTTCGATGCGAGTCAGATCCATCTTTGATAATCCCAATTGGCTGGCGATGGTAACAGCGAACTGTGCCACCCGTTTTGAGTGGCCATGCGTATAAGGGTCTTTGGCGTCGATGGCGGCGGCCAGGACCTTAATAGTATCGAAATAGGCGGCCTGGATGCTATCGATCAGGCTGGCATTAGCGATAGCCGCCGCCATCTGGCCGGCGAGAGTCGTAAAGAACCTCAAGTCGCTCCGGTCGAAACGCCCGTTCTGTTTGTTATTAGCGTTAATGACCCCGATCACCTGCTCGCCGGCGATGAGAGGGACTGAAAGGGCGTCGTTCGCCGCCCGCGAACCGGAGACCTTTGATTCACTGACGCCGTCCTGGATGATGAGCGGCTCGCCTGTTAGCGCCACCGTCCCGGAGATACCTTCACCGACCTTGACTACCGTGCTCCGGATCGTCGGTTCATCGAGCCCCCTCGCAGCCCGGATGGTCAGCTCGTCCCCGCCCTTGGTAAGCAACATTATCGAACCCGTTTCGGCGCCCATTAATTTGAGTGAATGATTCAGGACATGCGCCAGGAGCTTGTCCAGGTCCTGGCTCGCGCTCATCTCTTTGCTGATCTCGTAAAGGTTGG
>JAUWIO010000008.1 GCA_030605305.1 Actinomycetes bacterium | reverse complement strand
CGGGCCGCGTCTTTGCCGACATCGGTCAAGAGCTCCTCGAGGGTCACCATCTCCCCGGTCCGCTTCGCCATCTTGATGGGCCGTCCGCCGCTGAAAAGGCTGACCAGTTGACCGATTATTATCTCAAGCTTGTCGACATCGAGTCCGAGGCCGTCCATGGCCGCCTTGACCCTGGCTACATAGCCGTGGTGATCGGCCCCCCAGATATTTATCATGCCGTCGAAGCCCCGCTGATATTTATCCCAGTGGTAGGCGATATCGGCCGCAAAGTACGTAGACCGCCCGTCTTCGCGAACAAGCACCCGGTCTTTGTCATCACCGTAATCGCTGGTCTTCAGCCACAAGGCCCCTTCTTGCCGGTAGGCCAGGCCTTTAGCCTCAAGTGCCGACAGCGTCTTTTGCACTTGATCGCCCTCGTGCAGCGTCCGCTCCGAGAACCAGACGTCGAAGACGACATCCATATCAGATAAGGTCTTCTTTGTATGGTCGAGAACCTGCCTGTAGGCGCGCTCCATGAAGACTGCCGCCTGTTCCTTTGGATCTAGGCTCAGGTGCGCCTCGCCGTCGGCTTCGACTATCTCGCGGGCGATATCGATGATGTAATGGCCCTGATAGCCGTCTTCGGGCAACTCGAGCGGATGGCCGAGGAGTTCTCGGTAGCGCGCGGCCACCGAGACACCGAATATCTGCATCTGATTGCCCCAGTCGTTGATATAGAATTCGCGCTCGACTTCGTGCCCGCAAGCTTGGAGCACTCTGGCCAAGCTGTCACCCACGGCCGCCCAGCGGCCATGTCCGATGTGCATCGGACCGACAGGGTTGGCGCTGACGAACTCGATTTGGAACCGCTTTCCGCTTGGCTCCGCGACCCGACCGAAACGCTCGCCTTGAGCCAGGATATCGGCGAGTTCGGAGCGGAACCAATCTTCGCTCAACCGAAAGTTGATGAATCCAGGGCCGGCGATCGCGACTCCGGCCAGGTAATCCGGCTGCCCGAGGTTGGCAATGATCGTCTCGGCGACCTCGCGTGGCGGGCGGCGGGCCGGTTTGGCCAAGACGAGCGCAATATTAGAGGCCCAATCTCCATGAGCCTCTTCTCGGGGCCGCTCTATAGTGATACGCGGCGTATCTTTGATCTCCAGAGCGCCCTTGGCAATCGCGGTGGACACCGCTTCGCCTACTAGAACGCCCAGTCTCTCTTCAATCAGCAATGATGTTTCTCTTATCCTTTTCGGCGCGATGACACGACGACAGCACCCATGACCGCAGCCAACTGCGGGCAACATTCAAGATCAGTCGGGTGGTTGCCGACGACTTCTGCGCGCGGGCGCTCGACCAGTGAAAGAGCGCCTTGACTGACCTCTGATATTAACCCATCCCGGTTAAAAGTTAAAATGGCCGGAGCGGCAACGGAGTCGCTGTCTTCCCGCGCTTTCGGCCGGTCAGTTGGCATAGATAATGCGCATATCGCTGGCGACTATCGTCACTACATCGTCGAGGTCCTCAAGTACGCCCGGGGGGAGCCGGTGAAAGTATGGGAGAACGTCCCAAGTGAGAAACGAAGTCACATAGGTCTGCACGAAGTGGTCGAGATCAGGGTCAAGTCGTCTGAACATAAGTGAAGATTAATCACAAGCTAGAGGTGAGTCAAACGGAGGCGGTTCGAAACGGTTCGTGCCTAAAATCAGTCGGGCCGCTCCCCGATGCGCAGACTGAGCGTCTCGAGGCGGTCGCCTCTCAATACCCGCGCTGTAACCGATCGCCCGATCGCGGATCCGCGCACGGCCGCCACCAGGTCATCCATGGATGCGACCTGCATGTCCGCAAATTCCACGACCACATCACCAGGCCTCATGCCGGCCTTCTCCGCCGGCCCCCCGGGCTCGACTTCAATGATCGTCGCCCCTTGCTCTATAGCCTCATCCATACTGCCGACCGCGGGCGTCACCGTCCGCCCCTCGATACCGATGTACGAGTAGGCCACATCCCCGGATTTTACTAATCTCTTGGCGACACTGGCAGCTTCCTCGACCGGAATCGCGAATCCTATTCCTTGCGAAACCCCATTCGTACTATAGATAAGTGTATTTATCCCGATGACCTCGCCGCGACGGTTGATGAGCGCGCCGCCGCTATTGCCGGGGTTTATCGCGGCATCGGTCTGGATCAGATTTGTGTAGGTGCGAGGACGCTCCGCCTCAGTGTCGACCGTGACATTTCTATTGAGCGCGCTGATAACGCCGGCCGTTACGCTCTGCTGAAAACCAAACGGGCTACCTATCGCTACAGCTAGCTCCCCGACCTCTAGGTCATTCGTCGAACCGAGCCGCGCAACCGGAAGCCCCTCTTTTTCGACCTTGATAACGGCAATGTCCGTCTCGGGGTCTTTGCCGATCACCTCGGCCGGCACCTTCTCGTCGGCGATCGTCACTATGATGCTGTTCGCTTCCCCGACGACATGGCTGTTGGTCATAATGTAGCCGTCACTCTCGATAATAACCCCCGAACCGACGCTTTCAGTGTCACCGCTGGCCCGCGGCGATCGAGGGCTGTTCTTCCCGGTGGTCTGATGCGTTTGGATCCCGACTATCGACGGCTGGGCCTGCTTGGCTATGTCGATGACCGAGCCTTGGATGATCAAGCGCTCCGAAGGCGTATCGCCGCCCTGAAGCGGACCAAGGGCGTTGCCGCTCAAGAGACTCCCGGCATCGACCCCGACGATCGAGCCGAGCCCGATGAAGCCGATAAATGCCCCCATCACGAACCCCGACCCCACCAAGCCGGCTAAACGACCTCGGTAGGTCGTTTTAAACGGCATCAGATTTATGTCAAAGGGGTCTCTGTTTCTTCTCATGAATCTCAACGACTATTGTTCCCAAGACAAGGGGGCTAAAACTTTCTCGCTCGAGGTCGTTTTAGCTGGTTATTAAAGTAGAGGGAAACGCATTGGCAACAGAGTCGGAGATGAGGCTTGGTCGGACTCGACGACCTCTCAGACGATGATGGCCGGGCTAACGGCCAACCGCCCCGCAACCCGCACTTTGAGGGAATCGACCGCTTTACGGGAGAGAATCTCGCCGATGGTCTCGAGAGCCACATGCCGGTCATTGTTCTCATCGCTGAGGTGAGCGAGTAATACCTTCTGCTCCTTGCCAGAAGCCGTCATCGCGAGGATCTCCCCGGCCGCGACATTAGAGAGATGACCATGTTCGCCGGAAATACGCTTCTTCAAAACCGCGGGATAGCGGCTGCGCGCCAACATTTTGAAATCATGGTTAGCTTCCAGCATGATAGCGTCCGCTCCGGTGAGAGCCGCCCGCACTTCAGGCGTGACGACCCCAAGGTCAGTAGCGATCACGATCTTGCGGTCCTCATGACAGACAATAAAGCCTACCGGCTCACTGCAATCATGCGAGTGCGGCACGGCTTCGATAGCCAGATCGCCCACTTCAAAAGTCCTGCCGGTCTCAAAAACTCTGACGTCCGCCGACTGAAAAGTGGCCGGGAGAGCATCGAGTGTGGCCTCGTTGCCATAGACCGGGATACCGAAGCGCCGGGAAAGCGCCGCTGCTGACTTGATATGGTCGCCGTGTTCATGGGTGAGAAGGCCGGCATCTATCTCTTCCAGGCGCGTCCCGAGGTCGTTAAGTGCCGTGCCCAGGTAATTGAGGGTCGTGCCGGCATCGACCAGAAGTTTGGTCCTTCCGTTCTCCACAAACGCGGCGTTTCCGCAGCTGCCGCTACTTAACGATACCAGCTTGAGCATGCTGGACACAGCTTACCATTAATGCCGGCGTTACTTAAGGGGGCGCCATGCTTAACTACATCATTGAGTTAGGTGCGTGTCCCTGGAATTAAGAAACGCGTTCTGAATGTGCGGATGCCAGGCAGACGAAGGTCGAGCCGAGACCGAGGATAACGCCGCAGACGCGCGTTCAGAACGCGTTTCTAGGTCAGGCGGATGACGCCGTAGAACACCATCACCACAAAGACGATGATGACAAACGCTCCGCCGACCATGACTGTGCCGTAGTTCTGGACGTCTCCGGTCTGGATAGGCTTTATGCTGGTGCCCGCCTTCATGGTTACCCAGGCCAGACCGTTGACAAAGCCGTCGATGACCCGGCGGTCGAATTCGGCGGAGAAGTGACTCAAGAAATCACCGATCCGTGAGACGAGTCCGACCATGGAGTCGAAGAAGCGCAAGCCGCTGCCGCCCTCGACGTAGTCGATCTCTCCGGAACTCGCCAGGAACTCGTGCTCCGGCTCATCAGCCTTCTGCGTTCCGTCCGGCGGTGCCACCGCCGGCGTAATCGGACGGAAGAGCCAGATATCGACAAACAGGGCGAAGAGAAAACGAGCCGCGATCGCATTTACCTTGGCGACAGGGCGGCGCATCGACATAAATGCCGGCACTAGATAACCCGAACCTTTCTCAAGGGTATTATTGGTCCAGCTGAAACCCTCGGCCACCAATTGCAGGCCTTTACCAGCCTGAGCGTAGATCCAGTCGAAATCGAATGTCAGGCGTTTGTGCGGCGCGAATATCTTCAGGAAGGCGAAGTAGAGAACGCCGGAGACGATCATGATCTGCATCGTCCCCGCTATCCTGGCCCAATTCAAGAAATCGGCCTGTGCCGCCGTCAAGGCGAAGGGCAAGTACTGTGTGAAGAAACTGGGAACGACACCGACCGCGAAGCAGAGCGCGGCTGTCGCGCCCATGGCGATGGTCATGTGGATCGGGGCCTCGGTGACCGTTGCCTCTATCTCCTTGTTCGGCCGGAGGAACCCGAAGTAGATGAACTTATAGAAAGACATGAATGTACCGACGGCCGCCAGCTCCAGCATCAGCTCGATGGTGAGGTTGGCCTCGGCCGCGGTGAAGATCAGAGACTTACTGATAAACCCATTGAAGCCCGGCGCCCCGGCAATCGATAGCGCCGCGACGATAGCGGCGATAGTCGTAATGGGCATCTTGCGGGCCACGCCGCCCATCTCGGTCAGATTGTCCTTGCCCGTCCGGTAGATCACGGCGCCGAGAGTCATAAACAAGAGTGCCTTGTAGAGGATATGGTTAAAGAGATGCATCAACCCGCCGTCGATGCCGAGCGCCCCGCCGAGCCCGATGGCCGCGACCATGTACCCGACCTGACTGACAATATGGTACGAGAGTAGTTTTCGCGGATTGCTCTGGATGAGCGCCATCGTCACTCCGAAGACCGCCATGGTCGCGCCCATATAAGCGACGAAATCCCAGCCGGGAGCGAACCGCACCAGAGCATAGACGGCTGTCTTGGTCGTATAGACCGAAAGAAAGACGCTGCCGGTGAACTTGGCGCTGGGATAAGCGTCCGGTAACCAGGTATGGATCAAGACAAAGGCCGAGTTCATCCCGACCCCGAAGAGGATCAGGGCGAAAGCGAGATCTCCGTCCATCGGTCCGATGGCCAAAGAGCCGGTATTCATATAGTGGACAAAGATGCCGCCGATGAAAATGGCGCCGCCGATAATATGCATCAATAAGTATCGATAGGCCGCCTGCAGGGACCGCGGGTTGTCGTTGATAAAGATGAGCCCGGCGGATGCGACCGCCATCAATTCCCACCACAAGTACAGGCTCAACATATCGCCCGCGAAGACTGCCCCCATCGCGCTGCCGACATACCACAGCGCTGCCATGTGGTGCCAGGTATTGTCGACCTTCATCGTATACATGATGGCAAAGAAGCCGATGATGACGAAAATATATCCGACTAAAAGACTGATCCGGTCGGCGTGGAGCAGGGTTATCTCGAAACCTATCCACTCAGTCACCCAGCTCGTCTGGGTCTTGAGCATGAAGACATTGAGCAAGCCGAGCGCGGCTATCAGGACCAGGTAGGCTTGGCGGGCACGGCCCCTAAGAAATGGGACCGGGATCGAGCCAATCAGAAACGGCAGAGCCGGTAAGATCGCGGGCATTTAGTGGTCCTCCTTCGCCATTATGAAAGGTAGTAAGGTCACACCGAGGCCAAAATAGACGACACCCAAGACGGTGAAGATAGTCTGCCAGCCGGGGACCATCCAGGCCGGAGCATGATGGCCGCCTTCTTCAGCGTGCTCGCCTTCGACTTCCTCTGCGTGCTCGCCTTCGACTTCCTCTGCGTGCTCGTCGACAGCCGTCTCTTCTACGCCGTGGTCGTCGAGCTCCTCGTCAAGGGCGCCGACTGCTTTGACAGCGGCGTGCGCAGCATTGACGTCGCCCGTATCGATACGGCGTAATTCTGAGGCCGCGGCCACGGCCGCTGCCGAGAACACCAGCAGCGACACGGCCAATAACACTGCCGCGACCCGTCCGAGCTTCTTATGTCTGGTCGTGATACTCATCATCAAATACCTATCTACCTAAGAGAAATGTCGCGGCCAGGTCCGCCACCGACATCGGTAACCCCGGCACGCTCGCGAAGATCCCGAGTATGAAGCAGACCACGGTCGTCGTCATGATCGGGACCAGCATCGTATAACTCGTCTCGGGTCGGTTGCGCGGGCGCTTCAGTGCTTTGATCTCTATCTCGTTGTCCGGTTTCATGAAGAAGGCCCGGTAGCTAATGGGCAAGAAATAGATAGAGTTCAGGATCGAGCTGCCGACCAAGACGCCCATAAAGATCGGCGCACCGGCCTCGCCGGCGCCTATCCCCAACAACCACTTGGTCACGAAACCCGCCAACGGCGGTAGGCCGATCATCCCGAATGCACCGATAGTGAACGCGGTCATAGTCAGCGGTAATCGCCGCCCTATGCCGTTGCGTTCGCTGATATATTTCTTGCCGGTCTCCTCGGCGATGATCCCCGCGCACATAAACAGTGTGCCCTTGGTGAAAGCGTGATTAGCGATATGAGCCATGGCTCCGACTGCCGCCAGCGGTGCGCCTATGCCGACACTGGCCCCGATAGCGCCGCCCATGACGATATATGAGAGCTGGCTGATGGTCGAATAGGCCAGCCGACGTTTCAAGTTGTCTTGACGGATAGCGATCGTCGAGGCGGTGATGACGGTAATGGCGCCGACAATGGCCAGAACTGTAGCCAGACCGAGTTCGGCCATGACATCGACCCCGAAGACACTATAGATGACCCGCAGGACACCAAACGCGCCGGCTTTAACGACAGCCACGGCATGGAGCAAAGTACTGACCGGCGTCGGCGCTACCATAGCCGCGGGGAGCCAATGATGGAGCGGCATAACGCCCGCCTTGACGCCGGTACCGACGATAAACATGAAGAAGAGCACTTGGAGCAATCCGGCCCCGTCATTGACGGAAAAGATACCCGGCTCGCTTAACGTCAGCGTGCCGGTCACAAAATAGGTGATGATTATAGCTATCAACAACAGGCCGCCGCCGCCAAGCGTGTAGATCATATACTTGCTGCCGGCCTTGAGCGCTTCCTTGGTCCCGGCGTGGATAACGAGCGGGTAGGTGCAGAGACTAAGCGCCTCATAGAAGAGGAAGAACGCGAATAAGTTTTCAGCATAGGCGATACCGAACGCGGCAAACAGGCTGAAGGCGAAGAAGGCGAAGAACCGCTTTTTGTTATCTTCATGCTCCATGTAGCCGATCGTATAGATATTGACGAGCACCCACATCGAGGACGAGACCAGGCTGAATAGGTAGCCCAGCGAATCAACCCTAAGGGTCAGATCGAGCGGACCGCCGAAACTGATGATCTGGTAGATGTATATCTTTCCGTCAAGCACGCCCGGCAGCATGCTTAAAATCGCCAGAAACGCGATGACGCTGGCGAGCGTCCCCCAGAGGTTGCGATAGAACGCCTTGCCCCCGTTGAACAGCGTCAAGATACCCGCCAGCGCGGCGGCGGCTATCGGTATTACCGGTTGTATCGAATTAACATCCATAATCTTCTTTCGCTAAAAGAGCGTCCCCACTGCATCAGTTATCAACTGGTACGGCACTCTGACATAAATACCGGCGATCAATGTGCCTAACCCCAAGACCATAACGGGGCCCAGCATCAACCATGAAGGCTCGGCCCGCTCGCCGAGATCGGGGTTCGAATGCCCGCCGTCGTTGGCGGTGGCCACGGCCACGTGCCCGTGCGCCTCTCCTTGACCAGGCGCCGGCTCCGGTGCCGGACCGCCGAACCAGGCGCGGATCAAGATCGGCGCGTAGTAGATGATATTCAACAGACCGCTGAAGATGATCGCCCCAACGACCCCATACGCCGCCCATTGCGACAGGATACCTTCTTCCTTCGCCTGCAAGGCCCCTAAGGCCAAATACCACTTGCTGAAGAACCCGATAAAAGGCGGCACGCCGATCATCGATACCGCCGCCAAAGTGAACGCGGTCATCGTCCACGGCAGGCGTTTGGCTATCCCCACCAGGTCATCGAGCTTTCTGAGCCCGGTCTGGTGGATGATGATCCCGGCCGCGAGAAAGAGCGTGCCCTTCATCAACGCGTGGGCCAGGATGTGCAAAAGCCCGCCGCTCAATCCGACTCTTGTCAGCAAAGAAGCGCCCAAGACCACATAACCGATCTGAGCGATGGAAGAATAGGCCAAGAGGCGTTTGAGCTCAGTCTGGGAGATAGCGACGATCGAGCCGAATATCATCGTGAATACGGCCACCCACATCAGCACGGTCGCCATCGTCGGGGTGTTGACGACCGATGGCCCGAAGACTCCATAAATAACCCGGATAATACCGTAGGCGCCGGCCTTGATCATGACACCGGACAGCAAGGCGCTGGCCGAAGACGGCGCGATCGGATGGGCGACCGGGAGCCACATATGAACCGGGAATATGCCGGCCTTGACGGCGAAGCCGATTATCAAAAGCCAGAATAATAGCGGCGCCAGCGGACTGGCGGCCAGACCCGGGATCCCGTGGCCAAGTAGATCCATCGAGCCGGTCTCGGCAAAGAGGGCCGCAGCCCCAAAGATGATCGCGGCGCTGCCGACGATGGAGATTATCAAGTACTGGAAGCCGGCCCTATTCGCCTCTGGCGTCATCTCATGGATGACCAAGACGGCGGAGGCGACTGAAAAGACTTCAAAGAAGAAGAGCAATGTATAGAGGTTCGCGGCCGTCGTGATACCGAGCATGCCGTAAAGCGACAGCAGCAAGAAGCCGTTGAACATCGTGCGGCGCTCGTGGATATATTCGATCCCGTAGATAGAGGCCAGAAACCAGACGATGGTCGTAACGAGCCCCATAAATATTCCGAGGGCATCGAGTCCAAACGCCAGCCTGAACGGCAACCCGACATCGAGAGACCAGGCCAGCTCCGCGCCGCGATAGTACTCGCCCAGGAGCCAGATGGAAGCCGCCATGGTCAGCCCGGAAAAGACGGCCGTAACGACCGAGCCCAACTCTTCCGATACCCGCTTGAGCAGCCAGACGATTATCGCCCCGAGCAATGGTATCAGGATCGGCACAAGTATGACGATGCCATCCATCTAGCCTAACCCCCCGAAGGCGCGCGCGACTGTTCGTGAGACATCCGTTAAGAACGGTGGATAGACACCGACGACCAAAATGGCGATCAGCGTCACCCAGATGGCGCCGCCGAAGGCGACCGGCGCCCGCAACGGTGTATCCGAATCCGGCTCGAAGAGATACATGTGCCGGATGACATTGACATAGTAATAGAGCGAGATGACGCTGTTAAGCAGGCCGATCAGCGCCAACCACCAGAGATCCTTTTGGACCGCCGCATAGAAGATCCAGAGCTTTCCCCAGAAACCGGCGGTCGGCGGCAGGCCCGTCAGAGCGACCAAGAAAACGACCATCGACAGCGCCAGAAAAGGCGAGCGCTTTGAGAGACCATTAAAGTCGGTCAGCTCTTCGCCGCCGCCCTTTTGATGCGCAACGGCCATGACGACCACAAAGGCGCCGATATTCATCAGCACGTAGGCGACGATATATATCAGGATACCCTCTATGGCGAGCGTATTGGCGGCCGCGAACCCGACCATGATGTAACCCGCGTGGGCGATAGATGAATACGCCAGCATCCGTTTGATATTTGTCTGCGACAAGGCCATCAGGTTACCGACGAACATCGAAGCGATCGCCAGGACGATAAAGATCATCTTCCAGTAGGCGGCGAAATCCGGAAACCCGAGGAACAAGATACGGGCCAGGGCGGCAAAGGCCGCCGCTTTCGGGGCCACCGACAAGAAGGCGGTGATAGGGGTCGGAGCACCCTCATAGACATCGGGCACCCACTGATGGAACGGCACGGACGCGACCTTGAAGGCAAACCCGATAATGGCGAACATCACGCCGGCGACCACCGCTAACTGGGCGCTCTCGCCGCGTAACGCGTTGGCGATGGCGCCAAGCTCGGTCTGGCCGGTGAAACCATAGATGAAAGAGAACCCGTAGAGCATGATGCTCGAAGCGATCAGCCCGAGGATAAAATATTTGAGTATCGCCTCATTCGATTTCGGATCGGTCTTGTGATACCCGGCCAGGATATATGACGAGATACTCGTCAGCTCCAAGCCGACGTAGATCATGATGAGGTCGCTGCTGGCGGCCATGAACATCATCCCGACCGTGGCAAAGAGCAAGAGCACGTAGTATTCCCCACTCGACGGCAGGTTATTGCGGGCGATGTAGTCCATCGAGACTATGATGATCAGCACGCCGGCTCCCAAAAAGACCATCTTGAAGAAAAGCGCGAAAGGATCGACGACCAAGGCGTTGGCCAAGGTAGAACCGGTCTGCCCGAACAGCGGCACAGCCACAGCCCCCGCCGCCACCAGGCTGGCCACGCTGAGCCAACCTAAGATCCGGGTATTTCCGCGCCACCAAAAGAGATCGGCGATAAGTACCATCAGCGCCAGAAATATCAAGAGCAGTTCCGGAGCGAGGTACGCATAGTTTACGTGCGGCAGCTCTAACACTTAGAGCCCTCCGATCTTGGCCAGTAAGGCCGATGTCGACTGCGTGATCATGTTTGTCAGCACCGCCGGATATATACCAACGACTACGATGATTATCAAGAGCGGGACCATGTAGCTCAGCTCGCGAAAGGTGGCGTCTGTCCAATTGATATCTAAGTTCGGCTTACCGAAACAGATCCTTTGGATGGTCCAGACCAGATAGCCGGCGGTCAAGATAATGCCGGCGGCCGCTATCCCAGCCATCACTGAGTACACCGGAAAGGTCCCGGCCAGTATCAGGAACTCCCCGACAAACCCGGCCAACGAAGGCAGGCCGAATGAGGCCAGGGAGATAAAGACCCAGATGCCCGCCAGAGTACTGACGCTGACAAAGAGGCCGTTGAGCTTGGAGATCTCCCTGGTCTTGGCCCGGTCATAGATGATACCGACGACCAGGAACAACATCCCGGTGATAATGCCGTGGCTGAACATCTGTAAGACCGCTCCGTTGATCCCGGCCTGCGTCAAAGACGCGATACCGAGCATGACATAACCCATGTGGCTGATGCTCGAATAGGCCACGAGTTTTTTCAGGTCTGTCTGGACCATAGCGCAGAATGCTCCATAGATAATACTAACGACGCCCAGGACCGCGATCATGGTGATAAACGGCTTCATGCCTCCCGGTATGACCTGTAACCCGATGCGGACAAAGGCGTACGTGCCCATTTTCAAGAGGACGCCGGCCAATAAAACACTGGCGGCTGGCGGCGCCTCGACGTGGGCATCGGGAAGCCAGGTATGAAAAGGTACGATCGGCACCTTGACGGCGAAACCGAAGAACATGCCCAGAAAAGCCAGCTTGAGCACAAAGGGCGGCACCGTCGCCTCCGCCAGCTTCATCATATTGAAGGTGCCTTCCCCGGAGTAGAAATAGACGGCCAAGATACCAAGGAGCATAAAAACGGAACCGATGAACGTGAATAGAAAGAACTTGATAGCGGCGTATTCTTTGCGCGGGCCGCCCCAGATGGCTATCAGAAAATACATCGGGATCAGGACTATCTCCCAAAAGACATAGAAGAGGAGGAAATCCAGGGCCATAAAGACGCCGATCATCCCGACCTCGCAAAAGACCATCATGCCCATATATTCTTTGACCCGCTTATCGATCTTCCAGGAAGCGATGATGCAGATAAATGTCAGCAAAGCGGTCACGAGGACCAGCGGCACGCTGATGCCATCGACGGCCATATAGTAGTCGGCCCCGATCATTGATATCCAGGGGACCTCTATGGCCATCTGGAAGCCCGGATTCGAATAGTCGAAGGCTAAGAACATGATGATCGAGCCGATCAAGGCCAGTCCGGTCCCGATGGCCGCCAGCCAGCGGATCGCCTGCACCTTATCTTTAGGTGTCGCGATAATGAAGATCGTAAATAACAGCGGTACGAATGTTATCGCTGTCGGAAGCCACTTAGTCATCGATGCCCCTACCATTTCATAACGTCCAGTTCGTCTACGGCCACGGTTTCCCGGTTTCTGTACAGCAGGATGGCGATAGCCATGCAGAGTCCCAGCTCGCAGGCGGACACGACCATGATAAAGATCGCGAAGACCTGTCCGCGCAACGCCTCGAGCCCCGAGTTGAAAGAAAACGCGACCAGATTGATATTGACAGCGCTG
>JAUWIO010000118.1 GCA_030605305.1 Actinomycetes bacterium | reverse complement strand
GCTCCTGCGCGGCGTCTCTCTCTTCATCGACCATGGCGGTGAACTGGAAGACGAGGACTGGCCGGTAATCGTCGGCATCGTCGATTACGTGACCGAAGTCTGGATGGAGCCTGACTCCGGTATTTGGGAGATGCGGGGGCCGGATCGTCACCATGTCCATTCAAAAGTCATGTGCTGGGCCGCGGTCAACGAGGGGATCCGCCTTGGCGAGAGCCTCTATCCGGACGAACCGCGGTTACCGCGCTGGCGCCGGGTTCGCGAAGAGATATTTGAGATGGTCTTGGCCCGGGGCCTCCATCCCGAGAAGCGGGTCTTCGTCCAGTACTTTGGGTCGAGTGAAGCCGACGCCGCGACGCTGCTCATTCCCCGGACAGGGTTCCTTCCTTATGATGACGAAAGAATCGTCAACACTGTCCAGTTCGTCATCGATGAGCTGGGCGCGGGCGGACTCGTCCGTCGTTATGTCGCCAATGACTCGCTGCCCGGGAAAGAAGGGGCATTCTTAGCCTGCAGCTTTTGGTTGGTCGATGCGCTGATCGGTATCGGACGCCTCAATGATGCTGTCGGACTCTTCGAGCAAGTCATCGGCTACGCCAATCACCTCGGACTGCTATCGGAGGAGTATGACCCTGAAACCGGGGTGTTGTTGGGTAATTTCCCGCAGGCCTTTACTCACCTGGCCCTGGTCAATAGTGCTGTAAGCTTGACCAACGCTTTGGTCGAACGAGATGGTCCGTCGGTGCTGACGACTTTCGAGCACCCCGAGATCTCGTGATACCCGCCGGGGTAAGAGCCCGGCCATTAGGGAAAAAACGGCGCATGAGGGCTCCCATCTTCACCATCGAGTATGGTCAAGTCGCGGATGTCGACCATTCGTGGCTGGCGACAGAATTGGCCCAGGTCTTCGATCGAGAGGTCATCAGAGGCTCATCGAGACCGGTGCCGGCGGGCGGCTTCAACAAGTCCAGGAGCCAATACTTGGCCGGTTCATTCCTGGGAGATCTCCGTGGTCAGGCGGCGCCCGAGGCGAAGTATCTAGGTGTGACCGAAGTCGATATCTACAGCCGCGGTTTGACGCTCGTCTTCGGCCAGGCGGATGTCGGCGGAACGGCCGCCGTCATCTCTTTGGCCCGCCTTTATCCAGAGGGTATCGACGGCGGTGTCGGCGTGCCCGAGCTCCTGCGGGAGAGGACCCTCAAGGAAGCTATACATGAGCTCGGCCACGCCTTCGGGATGATGCACTGCCGCGACAAGCACTGCATCATGCATTTCTCTCGCGCCATATCGGACACCGATCTCAAGGGTCCGGGCTTTTGCGATCAGCACGAGGCAGAGAGACTCGCCGCTTAGACCGACTGAGCGGCGCTACGCTTTTGCGCGGCGCGAACGCCCAGCCACAGACCGAACAACAACCCTAGCGGGGCTAGATAGCCCGTCAGCACGATAAGTCCCTTGAGCGTGTCCGTGAAAGCGCGGGCGGCCAGCATGAAAGTCGCTGCCAGGCCCCAGGGGGCGACAGGCGCCGGCGCCGCTCCCGGCTCGCTGATGTTCACAGTCAAAGTCGAATACGTGGTGTGGTCTTTGAGGTATTCGAGCCGGCCGGTGATCTGCTCGATCTCCATTTGGATCTGCGAAAGCTGCTGCTGGATAGTGATGCTGTCGGTGATCGTATCGGTTTTGTCCATCAAGACCAGCATGACCCGTTCCTGGGCCCGCCAGTGGCGGAGCCGGCTCTCGAGGTCTATATATTCGCCGGAGACATCCGCGGAGCTGATATCGATGGCCGTCACATTTCCGATCTTGCGCAGCTTCGAGAGTGCTTCTTCGAAATTCTCACTCGGGACTCTGATCGTGATGTTTCCCGAAACGATATCGCCGGCGCCGGTATAGCTGTTCGAAGCGGCGATTTGCCCCCCGTGGGCGCGGGCCGCGGCCATCACTTTGTCGTAAGTCTGATAAAACCGACCCTTACCGACTCTCAAGGTGATGGACCCCGTTTTGATGACCCGGTCCGAGAAGGTCGGGAGCGAGTCGGCGGAGGCCAACATCTGCAAGTCTTCGCCGACACCTTCTTGGGTAATGGCGCCGAGTTCACGCAGCTTCCCGTCTGGGTCGGTTCTGAGCGCTTCGTCTTCTGTTTGAGCGACCGGGCCGGTAGGGCCGGCGGTGATCCCCGGGGTCCGGAAGGCCGGGAGGCCGGCACCGTAGAGGGTCAAGCGGCTGGTAAGATTTCCGGCCGCCAAGAGGGCGGTCAGGAGGATCACAGCCAGAATTGGCTTGGTCAACTTGATCTGCGGGCGAGTGAACATAACGGCTCCTTTCGTGCTGTTGGTTTTGCTTGTTGTCCTTATGACGGGGGGCAGTCTGCAAAAGTTCCCGGGATTTCATTCTCCGCCGTTGTGGTGCTATCATTTTCCACGATGACCGTGGAGTTGAGCGACCGCGCTTTAATAGACCGGTATGCGCACGGCGACGGCCCGGCCTTTTCTGAGCTGGTCCGCCGCCATCAGCGGTTGGTCTATAACATCTGCTTTCGCGTAGCCGGTCCGGGTGACGCTGAGGACCTGACTCAGGAGGTCTTCATGCGCCTCCTCGACAAAGTCACTCAGTGGCGCGGCGACTCCAAGTTCACCACCTGGCTGTATCGCCTCACCCTTAACCATTGCCGGGACGCGCTCCGGCGCCGCCGCCCGGACGCCGTCGAAGTGGATGAGCGCCTTATCGATCCCGGCCCCCGACCAGAGCGAACGGCCGAATCGCACGAGATCGCCGATACGGTGACAGCCGCCCTGATGGAGTTGCCTCTTGACTACCGGGCCGTCGTGTTCTTGAGGGATATCGAGGGTTTCGCTTATGGTGAGATCGCGGATATTTTGGAGATCGAGCTGGGCACGGTCAAGTCACGCCTCGCCCGGGCGCGCAGCAGATTATGCAAAATGTTGGAACCAATCGGCCCGGCGAGCCATCAAAGAGTATAGAGACGTGAGTGGGAGATTTAAGATGATGTGCGAGGATTGTCTAGAGAGACTATCTACATATATAGATGACGAGCTGGCAGTCTCGGAGCGGGCCCAAGTTGAGAGCCATCTGGCCGAGTGTCCCGACTGCGCGGCTGAACTTGAGCGGCTTAGAGAATTGACCGTCCAGCTTCGGGCTGAGCCTAGCCTGGAGATGCCCGCCGCCGCCGCGGCCCGGCTCGATGATGCCGTATCCGCGGCTTTGCGCGAGCGTCAGAGTGCTACCGCCGCTTCGTCCGGGACTCGCGCCACGCCGCCAGGGTGGAAGAAGCTTTTTCAGCCGGCCTTTGGCGGACTGGCCGCTTCGATGGCCGTTTTAGTCTTTGCCGTTATCGTTTGGTCGGGCGGCGGAGTCGGCATGAACTCAGAGCTTTTACAGGATGGCGGCTCCGGGGCAGAAGAGCGGTTGTTGCCCCCCGACAATGCTTTCAGAGGGGCGAAAACGGCGGGTCCGAAGACCGAAGAGGCAGAGACGGAAAGTTCTGCTGAGAGCAAGGTAAAAGAGCTGAGCGCACCGCAGGTACTCGGGGCCGATGATGGCGACTCGCCAAGGGTTTTCGCCCGCGACGACCTGCTCTTTCTCAGTATGCCGGACATGTCTGCCGTCGAAAGAGATAACTATGAACCGATCGAGGTGGATGGGGCCGTCGATTCTAGGATGCTTTTTGACGAGGCCGCGAGGGCCGAGACTATCACGGCATCTGCCGCGGCCCAAATAGTAGCCGGCGAGCAGGAGGCACAGCTCCTCTTCGCGGAGTCGGGCCGTTTCGAGGATGCGACCGGGGTCAGGGACGCTTGGATAGTAGTGGTTGAGCTCAACGGCGCACCGGTAGCCGCGGCTCTCACCCTGGACGGCGAGATCCTCTACCGCACCGATTGACGGCAACCCAGACCGCCGTGCGTGAGCTCTATTCCAGCTCTTCTTGCGGTTCGTCCGGTGGTATCGTCAGCTTCTTGAAGGCCAGGGTCCAGTAAGTCGACAGAAAGGCCCGAAAGCCTGAAGTAAAGATGATCAGGATCGCTAAGACCATGAGAACCAGGAAAGTGAATATCCCTAAACCGGCCAGAGTCAGTTCGCTGTAAAAGACGATGAACCCGGCGATCACCACGGGTATCGCCATGAGCAGCAGGGCGACAAAGGCGATCGCCATGAAAGCCATGGTCAGCAAAATACTAATGAGCCAGAGCAGGAATGATGTCCCCAGGTTTTTCCTGATCAGTCGCCAGGCAGATCGGAGGCCG
>JAUWIO010000076.1 GCA_030605305.1 Actinomycetes bacterium | reverse complement strand
TCTTGGGGGGTAGAGCCCTATCTGCCGATTCTGTCGAATGCTCCCGCCGACTCCAGGCCGAGCTGGTACAACAGTTTTACGTCATCTGGCTGAAAGGCATCTTCCTTTGTGTTGGCGGTGGTGAGGATCCCGATTACTTCCCGATCATTGATGAGCGGGACACTTATAAAGGAAGTGAATAACGCCATATCCTCCGGAAGCATCTCTTCCTTGACGATCTTGGTGATCCGAACGTCGGTCTCAGTCAGTTCGCCCCCGTCCAAGACATTTGCCGCCGCCAGGACCTTGGTCGTCAAGTCTGTTCCCGCTTCAGGGCCGAGGGGCTGCAAGGAGACGAGATAAAGACTATGGCGGCCGCTCGGGCTGAGCAGAAAGAGGCCCATGACGTTGCAGTGGATCACGACACCGACCGTGCTCAACAGGAGTGAGAGTATTTGAAAACGGTCGTTCGTCAAGCTGACCTTGCCTTGGAAGTTCGCCAGCTCGTTCTCCTCGGGCAATTGTCCCGCAGAGCGCAGTTGCAGGTTGGAAAAGACCGTTTCTATCCGGCTCAGCAGATAAGCGCCCTCGTATGGTTTGGTGATAAAGTTGTCGGCCCCGACGCCAAGGCCCTTGATGATGTCCATGATATCGCCTTTTGTGGTCAACATGACCACCGGGATGTCTTTGGTCTCTTCGTGCTCTTTTAGCTTTTGACACATTTCGTATCCGTCCATCTCCGGCATGACGATGTCGGATACGATCAGGTCCGGTTTCTCCGCTAGTGCCGTCTCCAGTCCTATTTGCCCATCCTCAGCCAGCAGCACTTCATACCCCTCGCTCTCGAGTATCAATTTGGCCCTCTGGGCCTGTGTCGGACTGTCTTCAGCTACCATGATCCTCTTAGACATTGATCTTCTCCCCTTGTTTTTGCATTTGCGCGCCGACCGTTGCGACCAGGGCCGGACCGATCTTGTCGATCGGCAATATCTTATCAGCGGCCCCGAGTGCGATAGCCGCTTTTGGCATCCCAAAGACGATCGATGACGCTTCGTCCTGGCAGTAGGTTTTGCCGCCCGCCTTCTTGATCTCCAGCATTCCAGTCGCTCCGTCTTCACCCATGCCGGTTAGCAACACGCCTATCGCCTGGCCGCGAAAACCGCGGGCGACTGTTTCGAATAGATGATTGATCGACGGGCGGTGATATGTCTTCTTTGCGTAGGATTCCGTCAGGCCTATCCGGCCGTTGGCCGAAATGCCGAGATGAAGATCGTCGGGCGCGACATACACGACACCAGATTCAGCCCGTTCGTGGTCGTGCGCGACCTTGATCGATATCTCGCACTCCTGGCCGAGCCATCCGGCGAAAGCTGCCCCGAATCCGGCGGTCATGTGTTGAACGACTAGGACCGGGACCGGCAGCAGACGCGGAAGTGCCTTCAGGACCTGGCCTAACGCCGCCGGTCCGCCTGTTGAAGCGCCAATGGCGATGATGCGGGGCTCCATGGTTACAGGGGTCGTCGCCAGCCTTGCCGGGGGGCGTTCGCGCCATCTGGTCACGACTTTGACTGTGGACATGACCTTGATCGTCTTAATCAGATTAGCTTTGATGTGCTCGTAGTTCTGATGGCCATAGCCTCGTGGCTTGTCCAAAACCGTCAAAGCACCTTCCTTGAGGGCCTCGAATGCCGGACGGCTCTCGATTTGATCGGTGCTGGCCGTGACGATGACAATACGGGTCGGAGACTCGCGCATGATAGATCGCGTGGCCTCCACTCCATCCATCTTTGGCATCAGGAGATCCATCGTGATGACGTCGGGATGTAAGTTCTTGGCCATCGCTACGGCTTCAATGCCATTCTTGGCGATCGCGAGCACCGATATTTCGGGGTCGCTTTCGAGTAGACTCTTTAAATGCCCGGCGATCACCGCCGAGTCTTCCGCTATTAAGACTTTTATCATCTTTCCTCCGCAAGCACCTGTTCCATTGTACAGGGGTAGGCGCCTCAGGTCTGTAGGCCTTTTAGACTAATTGCTCGATTGTATCCAAGAGGTTCTGTTGATCGAATGAACGCTTGACGATATAGGCGTCAGCGCCACACTCAAGTCCCCGCTCTTTATCGGCGGCCGAATCGAGGGCAGTGACCAGGACTACGGGCAAGTTCTGTAATCCCTCACTTTCCTTGACGTGGGCCGTTAGCTCGAAACCATTCATGCGCGGCATGTCGACATCAGAGACAACCAGATCGAAGTGATTGTGACGAAGCGTTTCCAGGGCTTCCACGCCATCGTTGGCCAAGGACACCTGGTACCCGGCTGACTCTAGGATGTTTTTCTCCATGATACGGGTCGTGATTGAGTCATCGACGACCAGGACGGCTACGACCTTCTTTTCGTTCAAGACGTCGGGCGTCGGAGTTTTGGGCGCCGGGGCTGATCTGCGTTTTGCCTGACGAGCCGACTTGATCATGTCTCCCACGTTCAGGATCATGACTACCTGGCCGCTGCCCAAGATGGTCGCCCCTGAGACATTGCGCACGCGGGACATCATCTTGCCCAGCGACTTGATGACTATCTCGGTTTCGCCAAGTAGTGAGTCGACCGCAAAGGCGACGCGTTTCTCAGCCGCGCCCAAGATGATGACCGGGAGTTTTCCTGGGGCCGGGAGCTCGCCATCATCAGGGACCTCCAGGACGTCCCGCACCCCTACCAGCGAGATCGAGCGGTCGGCGACCCGGATGACATTCTGGTCGCCGACCGTGAAGATTTCATCGTGGGCAACGCGGATGATCCGTTCGACGGCGGTCGTGGGGATAGCATAGGTTTCGCCCGCCGGCTCGATGAGCAAGACTCTCGCGGTCGCCACCGGCAGCGGTAGATTGAATGTAAAACGAGTTCCGCCGCCTGGGCTTGCGCTCACATGGACCAGGCCGTTGAGCTTCTCGATGTTGGTTTTGACGACGTCGAGTCCAATGCCCCGCCCGGAGACATTCGTGACCTTGTCGGCGGTGGAGAAGCCGGACTGAAAGATCATGAGTCGGGCATCTTCATCGGACAGCGCCCCAGCCTCTTGTTCGGAGATGACCCCTTTATTCACGGCGGCGGCTTTTATCTTGTCGATATCGAGTCCGGCTCCGTCGTCCTCGATCTCGACCTTGATGGTATTACCATGTTGCCCGGCCGAGAGCTTTATAGTTCCTGTCGCCGCCTTTTTGGCGGCGGTTCTGACAGCCGGGGCCTCGATCCCATGATCGATGGAGTTTCGGATGATGTGCATCAGAGGGTCTTTGATCCCCTCGATGAGCTTTTTGTCTAACTCTGTTTGTGACCCCGCTAGTTGCAGGTTGATCTGTTTATTCTGGGCGCGGGCTAGGTCGCGCACCATGCGCTTGTATCCTTCAAAGATAGACGCGACAGGGAGCATGCGGACTCGGCGGATATCTTCCTGGAGGTCCTCCGTGATCAGGGACATGCGCATCGAGTCTTTCGAGAAATCCTGGAGCAAGTGATTAGTGTTTGACCACAGTTGTTTCAAGTTTTCTTGATTTTCTCCAAGAAAAGACAGGAGCTCAGCCATTTCATCGCGGGGCTGGCGCCGAAGACTGTCATAGGCGCCGCGGTGTTTGAACCACGATTTTTGCCACTCTTGAAGAGCGCCCTTTAGGTCCTTCAGCTCAGAAATGCGCTGCTCAGTGCGAATCTTCGAGACGAGCAGTTCCTCGACATGCGTCATAAGCGCGTCCAGTTTGCGGGTTGAGACCCTAACTGTTTCCTCTATGCCCTTGCTCTTATTTTTTTTGGTCTTTTGGCTCGCGGTGGTTGAGTCGCTGGAGCCATTGGGCTGCCCCGCCGCTGTCTCGGGTTTGTTTGCCGGGGCGGCAGTTTTTTCAACAGAGCTGCCGGCGGGTTGCGCCGTGCGATCCAGGCGGGCCAGAAGCCCGCTGTGATCTGGAGCATCCACCCCTTCAGCCAGGGCCACCAGGGCCGCTTTCATATAATCGAGCCCCTCATAGAGAAGGTCGAAGTGGACTGGCTTCAGTTCCAGCTCTCGACGCTTAGCAGCGGCAAAGACGGTTTCAATCCCGTGGGCGGTCGTTTCAATGGCGCCGGCCTCGACGGATCGGGCCGCCCCCTTGAGGCTGTGGGCTTCCCGAAAAACCTCTTCGAGGATACTCTTATGGTCGCCCGTCGAGTTCTTTTCAAGGTCAAGCAGGTGTTTATTGAGAGCTTCGAGATGCTCGTCGGCCTCTGCTTTAAAGGTCGACATCAACTGCTGCATTATTTTTTCATCAGATATCGGCATTTTAGCTCCCTACACATCCTCGTGGATTATCATCCGCTTGTCTTGAGCGAGTCCGGCCATGTCCAAGATGATGACCGCGTCGTCGGTGACACCCCTGATGAACGCCTCAGAACTACCAGATAAGGTTTCTATCTGCGTCTTGATCTCGTGAACCCGGATGTCCATCACTTCATCGACCTGATCGGCAATGACTCCGAGCTGCAGCTCATCGGTTTCAACGACAATGATCTTGCTCGCCGGGGTCAGTTTGCTTGGTGTCAGGCCAAAAAAGCTCTTTATGTCGATGACCGGCAGGATGCAGCCGCGGACATTGACTGCGCCGAAGACGAAGGCGGGGGTACACGGGATCCGGGTCAATTCCTTGATCGGCTGGATCTCTTCGACCAGATGCACTTCGAGCGCGTAGCGCTCTTGCGCAAGCCTGAAAGAGACGTACTGGCTGGTCGCTGACTCTTCAAGCTCTTCGCTTGGGGCCTGCGCCAAGTTTGTCGCCCTGATATCGAGCACTTCCTTGATCTGGGCCTCTGACAGGCGAATGTCAACGAGCCGGTTGATCAGGCTCAGGTTGAGATCTTTTCCGTTAGTCGTTCCCATATCACTCAGTCTCCTGTTTCAGACTTGATTCCACGATTTCCTTTATCGTGCCGTACGTGACTCCATTAGTCTCGGGTACTATTTCGTCCATTCCCCGGCCAATCATTAGCCTTAGAACGTTCCGCCAGGACTTTCTTGCTAGTTTGCCGTGGCCTAGCTCTTTATTTAGGCAAGCCAAGCTGAAATGGGCAGCAATGAAGCCGGGCTTAAGGTAGACGGTTTTCTTTAGGGATTCGACGGCTTCGCGGTTTTTGCCAAGGCTCTGGCGGATTGCCGACTGAAGGTAGTACGCAAAAGCATTGAGCTTGTCGAGGGCGATCGCCTTTTCTGCGTACTGGTCGGCCCCGTCAAGATCGCCCCGGGCCACCTCGACTCGCGCCATCAGCAATAAGGCCGCCCCATTCTTGGGATCATCCTTGAGAATGGCACAGACTTTGTCGGCCGCCAGGCTCGGCTGACCGACCTCGAGCAGCGCCTCAGCGGCTGCCTTCAGGGCTTGTGGGTCAAGGGGTTTTGCTATTGGTTTCGCTGCCTGGCGCGGGCGCGTTTTTTTAGCCGCGGGCGTC
>JAUWIO010000296.1 GCA_030605305.1 Actinomycetes bacterium | reverse complement strand
GTGGTCAAGGGCGGCTCTAGCCAGGTGATCCTGTGCGAACGGGGTATCCGTACTTTCGAGAACTCGACCAGGAACACATTAGACCTGAGCATGATACCGATAGCTAAGCGCAACAGTCATTTGCCCGTTATCGTCGATCCAAGCCATGGCACGGGCAAGAACTATTTGGTGGCCCCGAGGGCATTGGCCGCGTTGGCGGCCGGTGCCGACGGCGTGATGGTGGAAGTCCATCCATGCCCGGAGGAAGCCTGGTGTGACGGCCCTCAGTCCCTTGATTTAGATTCTTTTTCCGATCTGATGGCCAAGATCAGACCGATGGCAGCCGTCCTCGAGCGCGAAATCTAAGGATGGCTGCGCGTTGCGAGTGACCATTATCGGGCTGGGCCTGATCGGGGGCTCGCTCGGGCTGGCATTGAAACAACTCGACCCGCCGGTCGAGGTCGCCGGGTATGATATTGATGCCAAGACTCTGGCCGCCGCGAAAGCGGCGGGAGCCATCGACACGGTCGTGGAAAGTCCAAGCGACGGGTGTGTGGCCGTCGACTTCGTTTTCATAGCCACCCCGCTCGGCGTCATTCCGAAAGTCCTGGCAGAGATCGCGGAGTCGGTCGAAGCAGAGACGGTCGTCACGGATGTCGGCAGCACCAAGCAGACTATTATTAAGACTGCCGGGGAAGTCTTGCCTGCCGATGGCAACTTCATTGGCGGACACCCCATGGCCGGGTCCGACCAGGGCGGCTTCGAGAGTGCCACCGCCACGCTCTTTAGGGAGGCGGTATACGTCCTGACCCCGACCGCGTCCACGGGCTCGGAGGCGTTCCAGGGCCTGCATGCCCTATTGACCCGTCTCGAAGCCAGAGTGATGGCCTTGAGTCCGGCTAAGCATGATGAGGTGGTCGCGGCCGTCAGCCACCTTCCGCATGTCTTGGCGGCGGCCCTTGTCAATCATGTGGCGACGGTCGACGAGGGGGTAGAGAACCGCCTCCTCTTTGCAGCCGGCGGCTTTCGTGACACCACCAGGATCGCCGGGAGCAACCCGGACCTATGGGTCGACATCTGCATCGATAACCAAGGTGCTATCGTCGAGAGTATTGATAGCTTTCGGAAAGTCCTGAGCGCCGCGCGCGACCAAATAGCCGCTGGAGACGCCCGGGGTTTGCGGTCGTTATTGGCCTCGGCTAAGGAGCGCCGCCTCTCGATGTCGATCGGCGAAACGGCCCCGGGAGTCATGCGCGAAGTAGATGTCATCGTCAGCGACCGTCCCGGTGCTATCAGTGAGATAACCAGAACCTTTGGTCAAATGGGGATAAATATCGAGGATATCCGAATCGTCCATCTCAGCGGGGAAAAAGGCGTTATCAAGTTGATGGTCTTTGACCATCCCCAGTTTGAGAAGGCGCTACAGTGTTTGCGAGAGTATGATTTCAACATCGTCGTCCAAGACTAAGCCGCCGCTTTTCTTTCTTATCTTGACCCTAAGTCTGGCTGCCGCGCCCCTGGTCTACATATCGGGTGGCGAGCAGACCCTGGTCAAGCTGGTTGTCAGCGCTATTTTGGTGCTGGCCGCGGCCGTTGCCTGGGC
>JAUWIO010000230.1 GCA_030605305.1 Actinomycetes bacterium | reverse complement strand
TAATCTCGGCTCTAAACAGCGGGAATACGAGTTTGATCTAGCGGATATAGAGCATCTGACGGGCGCCCTCGCGCGGCTCGGTTCCGGACTTGCGGCCGAGAGGCGCCAGGACCAGTGGCAGGGACTCTATTTCGATACCATCCGAGCGCTGACCAGGGTCATCGAGTCGCGTAACCCCTACAGCATCGGTCACTCTGCCGCTGTTGCCGCCAGGGCGTGCGCCTTAGCCAAGGCGTCTGGTCTCACCGCCTCGCAGATTGCAACGATCGAGCTGGCCGCGCTACTTCATGATGTCGGCGTGGCGGCCTTCTCTCACGATTTCTTAGGGCAAGAACGCCCGCTTAACAGCGCCGAGAGACTCATACTGCGGAGCCATCCGTCAGTAGCGGAGAATGCTCTGTCGGGGATCGAAGATCTTCGAGCGGTCCTCCCGGTCATCCTTCATCATCACGAAAACTATGACGGGACAGGCTATGTGGACGGCCTTAAGGGTGAAGGCATCCCGCTGGAAGCGCGGATACTAGCCGTAGCGGAAGCCTATGAGGCGATCACAAGCGACCGCCCGCATAGAAGCGCGATGTCCGCGGCGCACGCGGTTACAGAGCTAAAGAATTGCGCGGGCCGTCAATTCGATCCGAAAATAATCGACACTTTCGTCCAAATGATCGGCAAGGAAAAGAAGAGTGTAAAAGCTCCGAGCTAGGCTTTGACGACTTTATCGGCTTTGAGGCACTTTGTGCAAACATCCATCTTCTTAGCCGCACCGCCGGGTTGACGAACTCGTATTTTTTGGACGTTAGTTCCCCACACCTTGCTGGTCTTACGATGCGAGTGGCTGACGTTACGACCCACAGACGGCACTTTGCCGCATATTTCACATTTTTGAGACATTATTCCTCCTTGGAAAACCGCAATAATTTATCATACCCACGGCTCTTTGTCGAGCGCCAGGTGGTTTGAGCCGCGTTCTCGATATTGATACCCATCAGCGCTTTGGCGCACCGGGGCGCTCTTAGATCGGCAACTGAAAGAGGCCCTGAAGCGGCGCGACCAAAGTCGTCCATCTGCCGGTGAAGAGCAGCACGCCGATGACGACCAGTAAGCCGCCGCTGATCCTGTGGATCATAACCGAATGGCGCTTGAACCAGCTTAGCGTGTTAGTGAGCTTAGAGAAAAGCAGGCCGCTGACGATGAACGGAACACCCAGACCTAACGAATAGACAAGTAACAGGGACGCTCCGGTGCCGGGCGAGCTGAACGACAACATGTAGATGCTGGCCAGGATCGGGCCGATACAGGGCGTCCAGCCGACAGCGAAGGCCATCCCTAAGGGGAGGGCGCCGAGGGGCCCCCCCTTCCGGCTGTTTGGCATCCAGCGGCTCTCGCGCTGTAGCGCCGTCAGATTGCCGAGGCCCATCATGAAGAGGCCCATTAAAATAATCACGACTCCGGCAACGCGCTCGGCGGTGTCCCTATTTGTCCCCAGGGCATCGCCGACCAGACCGAAAGCGGATCCGAGCAGTGAAAAAACAAGGGAAAAGCCCATCACGAAAAAGAGTGTTGTGACCAGCATTCGTCTGGATTGGGCACCTGAGACATCCTGCAACTCTTCCAGCGATGAACCCGAGATATACGAAAGATAGCCTGGCAGAAGAGGCAGGACGCAGGGAGATAGAAACGAGACGAGCCCGGCCGCGAAAGCCACTGGATATAAAGCGATGCCACTCATTAGTTTTTGCCTGCCGTCGTCAGTTTTCGATTAGCCGCTTTGTGCGGCTGATCAAACCGGCTTCGTCGATAGCGCCGATCCACCGGTCTATGATCTGACCGTCCTTGTCGATCCAAAAGGTCTCGGGGATGCCGGTTACCTTGTAGGCTTGCCCAATACCGGAGGTGTCGTGGCCATTTTCATAGGTTATTCCGAACTCGTCGATGAATGCCTGGGCGTCCTTTTGAGTGTCGTTGGTGATGATGCCGATGAATTCGACGTCATCTTTGAAATCTTTACTGACCCGCGCGAATTCCGGGGCCTCTTCGCGGCACGGAGGACACCAGGAGGCCCAGAAGTTGAGTACGACCGGCTTTTTGCCCTCGAAGTCCCTGAGCTTGATGGTCTTCCCAGAAAAGAGAGTCAATTCGAAGTCCGGCGCCGGTTCAGGCTTGAGATTGGCCGAGGCCGGCGACGTTGATATCGCGTCCGAGCTATCACTGGCCATTATAATGACCGTCCCAAGAGCGGCGGCGAGGACTATTGCCGCCAACATCAAGAAGAAGTTGCGGTTGCTCTTTGTCAACTGTGCCTCCAAGACTCGTCGGTTTACATCACAACTTGTCGAAGTATTGGCAGAGGGAGATTTCGGAATACCCAGCCTATAGTCGGCTGGATAGGGCTACCATCTGCTTACCTGAACAGGTGAATTATCCCAC
>JAUWIO010000110.1 GCA_030605305.1 Actinomycetes bacterium | reverse complement strand
CGATTGCGACCGGACCGGACCTTAAGCTAGAATACTTTTCTATTTGTCTTCCCGATACGTTAGAGCCGGTCGAGGCGATCCAAGGCAGGACGCTGCTGGCTGCGGCCGTTCGCGTGGGTAAGACCAGGTTGATAGATAATGTTTTGGGGAGCCCATGATTTTTAGGACTATGTTAAAAAGCAAGATCCATAGAGCGACGGTGACCGAGGCCGACGTCGAGTATGAGGGCAGCATCGCGATAGATGCGGAGCTGATGATCGCCGCTGACTTGCTCGAGCACGAGAAGGTCCACGTACTTGACCTGACAAATGGAGCGAGGCTCGAGACATATGTCATTTCCGCACAGGCGGGCTCGGGCACGATAGGTATCAACGGCGCGGCCGCCCGCCTGATAGCCGCGGGAGATATGGTTATTATTGTTTCGTACGTCGAGGTCCAAGAGGAGAATGCGGCGGGTTTTCCCGCCAAGGTCGTTTTGGTCGACGAAAAGAACCGCATAACAGCGATAAAGGAAAAGGGCGAGGCTTTCGACCAGTGCTAGCGGCCGGCCCTACACGAGGAAGCGCGATGAGCGAGAGACATCAAGAATACATAGAGAAGATCAATGATTTGCGTCGGGAGAAGCGCGCGGTCATATTGGCGCATAACTACCAAAGACCGGAGATCCAGGATATCGCGGACTACACCGGCGATTCGCTGGGGCTCGCCCGGCAGGCCTCGGAGACGGAGGCGGAAACGATCGTTTTTTGCGGCGTCCACTTTATGGCCGAGACGGCGCATATCCTCAATCCCGAAAAGACTGTCTTGATACCGGATCCCGGCGCGGGGTGTCCGATGGCCGATATGGTTACTGCCCCGGGGCTTGAGGCCCTAAAGGCCGAGCACCCCGGCGTGCCCGTTGTCTGCTATGTAAATTCACCGGCGGAGGTCAAAGCCGTCAGCGACGTTTGCTGTACGTCATCCAATGCCGTCTCGATCGTCCAGAACCTCCCCGGCGATAAGGTCATTTTTGTCCCGGACGAGAATCTGGGCCGGTATGTGGCCCAGAGGACAGGAAAGACGATTATCTTGTGGCCCGGATATTGCCCGACCCATCGGCGCATCAAGCCAGAGACTGTCCGCCGCTTGAAGAGCGAGTCGCCGGGGGCCGTGTTTTTGGCCCATCCCGAGTGCGATGAAGATGTCCTGGCTCTCGCCGATCACATTTGCAGTACTTCAGGCATGTATGAGTTCGCCCGGCAGACAGCGGCGACAGAAATAATCGTCGGCTCGGAGATGGGGATGCTGCACCGCCTCAGGCTTGAGAACCCTGACAAGACCTTCATCATGCCGGGTGACAATATTATTTGCCCCAACATGAAACTGACGACCTTGAAGAAAGTGTTTTTATCTCTCCTTGAGGGCCGGACAGTCGTGACGTTGCCTGAAGATGTGCGCGAAAAAGCGCTGGCGGCCACCGAGCGCATGGTAAAGGTATTGGCCTAAATGACCTCCGTCACCTCGATAGGCGATATTCTGGCGGATGCCCGGCGTGAACAGCGGTTGACCGTCAAGGACGCGGAGCGTGCGATTAAGATCCGGTCAAAGTACATTGAGGCTATGGAGCATAATGCGTTCGACCAGATAGCCGAAGAGGCCTATGTCGTCGGGTTCTTAAAGACCTACGCGCAATGGTTGTCGGTGGACTCGGTGCCTTTGTTGCGCGAGTACCGGCGTCTGCATGATGAGTCAAGTACCCGAGACTTCGGGGATGAGAACCAAGATCGCGGACTGTCCACGGGGATCAGGGCCGCGATCGTCGTGTCGATTGTCGTGTTGGTCGGTCTGGCGCTCTTCGTTTGGCCGGCCCTCAGTCAAGTCCACTCTTAGAAAAGGAGTCACGAATGGCTAAGGACGCGAGCTTTGATGTCGTGTCAGAGATCGACATGCAGGAAGTCGATAATGCTCTGAATCAAGCCAGGTCGGAAGCGTCTACCAGATACGATCTGCGTCAGGCGGGCTGCGAGATCGACCTGGAGACTGAAGACCTAAACGTTACTATGACAGCGGCGGATTCGATGTCCCTTAAGAGCCTCATAGATGTCGTTTCCGGAAAACTCATCCGGCGCGGTATTGATGCCAAGGCGTTCACGGTAGGAGAGGAAGAGCCGGCCGCCGGCGGCACCGTCAGGAAGATCGGGAAGCTGGTCCAAGGAATACCGACGGAGACCGGAAAAGAGATCAACAAGCTCTTGAAGCAGGCGAAGATGAAGGTAACCGTGCAGATCCAAGGGGATCAGGTCCGCGTATCCGGAAAGAAGAAGGACGATCTTCAGGCGGCGATCGCGCTAATAAAAGAGCAGGACAACGATATCCCGCTGCAATTCCGTAATTTTAGGTAATGCCCAGGGTCTTCCTTCTAACCCTAGGGTGTCCAAAGAATACAGTCGCCTCGCGCCGGTTGGGCGAGAACCTGCTCCGGGCCGGCCTGGAGTTAACCGACAACCCTGATGACGCGGACGCGCTGGTAGTCAATACGTGTGGTTTTATTGAGGCGGCCGCCGACGAGTCGATCGAGACTCTCTTGGAGTTAGTGCAAGTCAAGGCGAGGGGCGGGCAACGTCTTGTCGCTGTCGGGTGCCTGGCTGAGAGATATGGGGACGAGTTAGCCGTCGCGCTGCCCGAACTCGACATCTGTGTCGGTCTGGACCATGCGGAAGAATTGCCGCGTCTTTTGGGCGCGAGCGAGACCACTGCGCAAAAGAGTAAGGTGGCGGTCGGTCCTTCCGCCTATCTGGAGCTCACGAATGGCTGTGACCACGGATGCTCGTTCTGCACGATCCCCGGGATGCATGGTCCGTTCAGAAGTAGACCCCTTAGCGATATACGCGATGAAGCCGTCGCGCTCGTACAGGGCGGCGCGCGCGAACTAGTCCTCGTCGGGCAGGAGACCGGCGCCTACGGCACAGACCTCTCGCCGGCGACTGATCTGGCGGGGCTGCTGGGAGCGCTGCCCGATGAGAGCGGCTTATCTTGGCTCCGGGTGCTCTACCTTCAATGGTATCATGTGAATGAGCGATTGCTCGAGACCGTCGCAGCGGACCCGCGGATCTGTAACTATTTGGACATTCCGGTCCAGCATGCCAGTCCGGCTATCGTAAAAGCCATGAACCGCCGAGGGGATGCCGTCAAATATTTGCAGCGACTCGATAGCGTACGGAACTATCTCCCTGAGGCCGCACTAAGGACCTCCTTGATCGTCGGCTTTCCCGGTGAGACGGACGATGACATTTTGGAATTAGCGGACTTTTTGCGCGAGGCGCGTTTCGATTATGCCGGCGTCTTCGAGTTTTCCGCCGAGGAGGGGACACCGGCGGCGGACCTCCCGGATCAGATCGATGCCGAAGACAAGCGCGAGCGGGCCGATCAGATCAGACTGCTCGCCGATGAGATCGGTCACGAAGCGCTGACTCGACGGCTGGACCGCAGCGTTAACGGGCTGGGCGAGGAGGTCAATGGCGATCTGGGGATCGGCCGCGCTTGGTTTCAGGCGCCCGAAGTCGACGGTCTAGTTCAGTTCAAGGGCGCCGGTTCCTGTCATTCCGGGGACTTCATAGAGGTCGAGGTTACCAAGGTAGATGGTTACGATATCACGGGAAACATAATTGCCTAACATCGCCAATAGAATAACGATGCTGCGCATCCTGCTCATCCCGGTCTTCATGGCCTTTCTTCTTAGCCGCGCGCCATATGGAGACTGGCTGGCGGCAGTCGTCTTTACGATCGCCGCCGTCACAGACAGCATTGACGGGTATCTGGCCCGCAAACATAATCAGATAACGGTCTTTGGGCAGTTCTTCGACCCATTGGCCGATAAACTATTGATTTCCGCCGCCCTGGTGGCTCTCGTCGACCTAGGTCAACTCTCGGCTTGGATAGTCATGATCATACTGACGCGTGAGTTCGCAGTTTCCGGGCTGCGGTTGATGTCTGTCGCACGCGGAGTCGTGGTTCCGGCCAGCCGCTTAGGCAAGATCAAGACGACCACTCAAGTCGTAGCCGTCATCGCCTGGATCTTGCAGCCGAGCGTCGTTCCTTGGCCGCTGGCGTGGTTCCTGATGGCCGTCGCTGTGATCGCGACCGTCGTTTCCGGCTTCGATTACTACATTAAACTCAAGCCTGCGCTGGAAGAGCCGGATCCGGAGGCGGGTACTTGAGTCAGAGCGCGCCGGGTTTGTCGGTGGCAAAAGCGGCGATACTCGTCGTCGGGACAGAGCTGACCTGTGGGTTCGCACGCGAATCCAATTCGGTATTCCTAGCACGGTGGTTGAGCGAGCGCGGGATATCGGTGCTCGCCGCCCAGAAAGTGCCCGATAGTATCCACTTGATATCCTCGGCCATCACTGGTTTCGCGCAGCCGGCGGACATTATTATTATTACCGGCGGCTTAGG
>JAUWIO010000209.1 GCA_030605305.1 Actinomycetes bacterium | reverse complement strand
CGACCGAAGTGGTCAAACAGGGTGGACGGCGCCGGGGGGCGAACATGGGGGTCTTGCGCGTCGATCACCCGGATGTGCTGGAATTCATCCAAGCCAAGGCGGACGGGAGCTCGCTTAGCAACTTCAATCTCTCAGTCGCGCTCACAGAGGCCTTTATGACCGCCGCCCAAAACGGCCAAGACTATGAACTTGTCAGCCCGCGTACCGGGGAAGTCGTCAATAAACTGAACGCGGCAACCGTCTTCGCCGAGATCGTCGACCATGCCTGGCGGACCGGGGACCCGGGCCTGATCTTCATAGATGAGATCAATCGGACCCATCCGCTGGCGCGCTTAGGCGACATCGAAAGCACCAACCCTTGCGGGGAGTTGCCGCTTTTGCCCTACGAATCATGCAATCTCGGCTCGATAAACCTCGGTCTCATGGTCAGCGACGGGGAAGTCGACTGGGAGAAATTGGGCCGGGTCGCCGAGCTTGGTGTGCGCTTTCTAGACAACGTCATCGACGCCGGTCATTATCCGGTCGACCGGATAGCACAAGTCACCCGGGCGAACCGCAAAATTGGTCTGGGTGTCATGGGCTTCGCCGACCTCCTGATAGACCTGGGCGTCCCTTACGCCTCAGACGAGGCCCTGGGCGTCGCCTCGCGGCTGGCGGAATTTATCGAGCAGAGGGCGCTGGCTGAATCGGCACGGCTGGCGGAGAAGCGCGGCTCTTTCCCCAACTTCGAGCAGAGCAACTGGCCCGAGCGCGGCGAGGCGCATTTGCGAAACGCTACCCTGACCACCGTAGCCCCGACCGGCACTATCAGTCTGATCGCCGGCGCCTCCAGCGGTATCGAACCACTCTTTGCCGTCTCATACGTCCGCCGGGCTATGGACGGCGTCGAACTGCCGGAAGCGAACGCCGCTTTCATCCGCATCGCCCATGAACGCGGCTTTTTCACCGACGATCTGCCGCACAGGGTGTCGGAGGCTGGTTCAGTGCAAGAGCTGGCAGAAGTCCCTGATGATATTAAGGAATTGTTTCAGACGACTTTCGATATCGACGGCGAGCAACATATCCGCATGCAGGCGGCCTGGCAGACTCATATCGATAATGCTGTTTCAAAGACAGTCAATCTTCCGGAAGACGCCACCCGGGAAGATGTCGAAAGAGTATTCCTGCTCGCGCATGAGCTAGGCTGCAAAGGCACGACGGTCTACCGGTACGGCAGCAAAGCGTCGCAAGTATTGACTATCGGCCGCCATGAGCCGGAGCCGGCCATCAAAGCGGAAGTAGAATACGGCGGCGGCTGTGCGGCCGGGGAGTGCGCGTTCTAGAGGCGCGCCGCCCGTTAGAAAGCTAACAGTAGCGACGCCAGGTTGAAGCCCGCATGCGCCGCCAGCGGCGCCCACAGGTTTCGCCGCCAGAGCGCGAGCAGACACAGGAAGATCCCGTCGGGTACGATACTGACAGCCGTCACCAGGCCTTGCGGCCAATGGAAGAGAGCGAAGAAGATGGACGAGATGACCACCGCCCAGACGACCCCGTTGCGCTCACCCAAGACCCGCAGAGCATAACCGCGATACAGAGTCTCGTGGGTAACACCGGCGAAAAGGGTGACGGCAACGAGCCAGGCCGGTGTCGCATCAAAACCTATCGGTAACCGTCCGAAGTCACCGAACGCTTGAGCCGAGAGCAAAATAAGCGGGCCGGTCACAAGCCGCCCTATCAAAGCTAAGACACCTACCGCCCCGATCCCGATCAACACCTCTTCGGGAATCCAGAATCTCCTCTTTCTTCCGCCCTCGGGCGACAGGACCCAACCGATCCCGCCCAAGGTCAACCCATCCGAGCGCACCGCGAGCACGGTCAATGAGAAGAGCAAGACGTGGTTGACGATGAGCAGATACGGAAAGAGCGCCGAGAACCGGGCGATAGCCGGAGGCGACCAGCCGGAAACCATAACGCCCGAAAAGAGCGCCCCGACAAAGATCAAGGCGCCGAGCAGAACCGGCGCCAAAAAGAGCAGAAAATATACGCGGGCAGTCGACCTCACAGGGCCGACGCCGTCGAGCTAGCCCTCGCCACCGGCGGCCTTCTTCGCCGCCAGTTCCGGGAAGCACTTGTCGGCCATCGGACACCAGTCGACACACGAGGGCTGGGCTTCTTTGAAAACGACCTCGCCGCACTCGGTACACGTCGACTTCTTCTCGCGCGTGAAGAACTCGACTTCGCCGCCGCACTTGGGACACTCGACGAGCTCAAGTTCGGGTATCTTGACATTGTCCGCTCCCGGACAGGCTCTTGTATCCGACATCTCAAAAACTTCCTTCTACCTATATTATAAACTGCTCGGCAAGCCGAGCTTAGCTGCGGCCGCTTAACCGGCCGAGCGCATGATCGAAACCATCAGCAGCACCAGGACGCCCAGGGCCAAATTGATCCTGGAGAACACGACGAGCCGCGCTCCCATCCGCTTTATCTCCTCTGACGGCCCACCCGGCGTCGGCTTAGCGTCGGCCAGCTTCTTCCTTAAGACAACAGAATTGGCCACCGTGATAACGATCATCGCCGCCACGATCACGCGCTTCGTCAAGAGCGCTCCGACAAAGCGCGGGTTCGGATCGCCGCTGTTTTCGGCCATTCCCCGCACTATATTGAAGATGCCGCTTAGGATGATGATGCCGATACTCCCCCAGGCGTAATACCGAAAACGCTCCATCCCCATGATGCGGATAAACTCCGGCGGGATCCCTT
>JAUWIO010000113.1 GCA_030605305.1 Actinomycetes bacterium | reverse complement strand
TCCTAAGCTGCTCGACAAAGTCGAAATAAACGGCCGCCCCGTCCTGTTGGCGGGTGCCGATCTGAAAATCGAGCGCCGGGTCAAGGACTGGTGGATGATAGAGGCCGGCCGCTACCCCGAGAGCCCCGACGAGCTGTTCGTCGGCGACGTTGCCGCCAAATCTCTGGGGGTGAACATCGGGGAGAAGCTCGACCTCTATGGACAGACGTTCCCAGTAGCGGGGCTCTTGATGCGCACCGGGAGTCAAGACGATAAGATCATCTTCGTCGACCTCGAGAAACTCCGCACGTTGACCGGAAAGAACGACGAAGCCCATTTGATCGAGGTCGTCGCGAAAACAACCGGAGACGTCGAACCTCTGAGAGCGGCTCTGGCGAAAGCCCTGCCGGCGGCATCTGTCCGCTCGGTCGAGCAGGCCGTGCAGATCAAAGAAGAGACTATGGGGCGCCTGCTGCGGTTTGGGCTGGGAATAAACGCGATCATCTTCGGCATCACCGCCCTGCTGGTCTTTACCATGACGGCCTCGACGGTCAATGAGCGACGCCGGGAGATCGGCGTCCTGCGCGCCGTCGGTTTCCGAAGCCGAGCGATCATGAAGGTGATTCTCGGAGAGACTTTACTGCTGGGATTGACGGGCGGCGCGATCGGGTTCCTTTTAGGCGCCGCCGTAATAGCCGTCCTGCCAACTGTGGCCGGAACCGGCTGGGCGGCCGGCCTGATCTCGTCCGGTATGGAGATCGACACGGGTGCGGCCGAAGCGCTGTCTCTCGCGATCGAGCCTCTGTTGTTGCCCGTATCGCTCGCTGTGGCCGTTTCCATTAGTGGCCTGGCGGGTTGGTGGCCCGCTAGGCGGGCGGCGCGTCTCGATCCGGTCGAGGCGCTCAAGAGCCTTTAGAGTTTTTAAGGAGTATTGATGGCTGAGAAACTGCTTGAACTAAAAAATGTCTCTAAGAATTATGGAACGGGAGAGAATCAGGTAACGGCCCTGGACACGGTCGATCTGACTATTGACGCCGGGGAATATATCGCCGTCATGGGACCTTCAGGTTCCGGAAAGAGCACTCTCTTGTCGATTCTAGGGGCCATGAACCCCCCGTCGACCGGGAAGATGCTCGTCGACGATATTGACGTGTACGGGCTGTCTTCCGAGCGCCAGGCCGACTTCCGCCGCGAATACCTCGGGTTCGTCTTCCAACAGCTGCAACTGATACCGTACTTAAGCGCGATAGAGAACGTCATGTTGCCCTTGGTGGTCACAGATATTGCCGACAAACGCCAACGGGCCGAGTCGGCCATGGAGCGCCTCGGCCTGACGGGCAAGTTCGATCGACTCCCCTCGCAACTATCGGGGGGCGAGCAAGGACGCGTGGCTATCGCCCGGGCGGTCGTCAACGAGCCGCCGCTGCTGCTCGCAGACGAGCCGACGGGCAGCTTGGACTCACGGACCACTCGAGAGATCTTGTCGCTCTTCTCTGAGCTCCATAGCGACGGGCAAACCATTGTGATGGTGACCCACCACCCGGATACAATTACAGCGACAGACCGCCTGATCAATATCGAAGACGGCCGAGTCGTTGTGGCCGTCGGCAAGTAATCGAGCGGACCAAAGCCCTCAACCGCGCCGGTTGACTGACAACCGAAGTTTTGCCAGACTCGCAATGTCCCCTAAGTACTATCTGCGGGGCGGCAATATAAACATGGCACGATCGGGAGGGAGTGCGAATGTCTTCTTACGAAAAAGATTTGGATGATATCCGCAAGCGATTACGACGGATCGAGGGGCAAGTAAGGGGTCTCCAGCGCATGGTCTCTGAAGGACAGTACTGTGTGGATGTCCTGACTCAAATCTCCTCAGTCAGACGGGCTACCGAGCAAGTCGCCCTCATCGTCCTGCGAGACCACATTCGCGGTTGTGTACAAGAGTCATTCGCCGACGGGGATCCCGAGCAAAGTATCGACGAACTCGTTGGGGCCGTCGAACGATTCTTAAAAACTTGATTTAAAGCCGAAGGGTATAGAATGCGCGGAGGTTTTTTTGTAAATGCAACCCGCGCGCACCCATAATACTCACGAGCACATGGTGGCCGATTACCGGCGGCGTTTTTGGATATCGCTGGCCTTGACGCCGCCGATATTGATCCTCTCTCCGGCCATTCAAGAGTTCTTGGGTTTGGGGCAGACCCTCCAGTTCAGCGGCGACATATTCGTACTTTTCGCCCTGTCGTCGATCCTGTTCTTTTACGGCGGCGCGCCGTTCCTGCGCGGCTTCCAAAATGACGTGCGAGCCCGCCGTCCGGGCATGATGACGCTGGTGGCGCTAGCCATCACTACCGCCTACACATACAGCACCGCGGTCGTCTTTGGCCTGGAAGGCCCTATTTTCTATTGGGAACTGGCCACCCTGATCGTCGTCATGCTCCTCGGTCACTGGATGGAGATGCGCTCGGTCATGGGAGCATCCGGCGCCCTTGAAGCACTAGCCAAGCTGATGCCTTCCGAAGCCCACCGCCTCTCCCCCGATGGGACCGTGGTCGACGTACCGCTCAACCGGTTGAAGGAAGGCGATCGCGTCTTAGTCAGGCCCGGTGAAAAGATCCCGGCCGACGGCAACGTGATCCAAGGCGAGAGTTCGGTCAATGAAGCGATGCTGACCGGAGAATCGACCCCGGTGGCGAAGAACCCGGGCGACCGGGCCATCGGCGGCTCGATCAACGGCGAGGGCTCACTCACGGTCGAGATCGAGCGGACCGGCGAAGACTCGTATCTCTCACAGGTCATCGAGCTCGTGAAGGAAGCGCAGGAAAGCAAGTCTCGAACACAAGACCTGGCAAATCAAGCCGCCATGTATCTGACCATCGTCGGCATTAGCGCCGGCATCCTGACTTTCATCGCCTGGGCGGCCATAGTCGGGCAAACGATCCCATTCGCACTGGAAAGAACAGTAACAGTGCTGGTGATCACCTGCCCGCACGCGCTGGGGCTGGCCATACCTCGCGTCGTCGCCGTCTCGACCTCACTGTCGGCGCAAAACGGACTCCTCATCCGCGACCGGGTCGCTTTTGCGCGGTCCCGCAACATCGACGCCGTGATCTTCGATAAAACGGGCACGCTGACAACGGGCCGCTTCGGCGTCACCGATACTTTTGTCTTTAGCGACGCGGTGAGCGGGGCCGAGCTCCTTGGTCTCGCCGCCTCCGTGGAGCAGAACTCCGAGCACCCGATAGCGCGCGCTATCGCCGCAACTACACCGCAGCCCGGTCCGGTCGAAGAGTTCCGCGCCATCCCCGGCAAGGGAGCAAAAGGGCGAGTCGGAGGACGCGATGTGGCGGTCATCAGTGCCGGTTATCTAGCCGAAGCAGGGCTGGCAGTCGATGACGAAAGAATCGATAGAGCTCTAGGCAAAGGCCAAACCGTAGTATTCATCCTCCTCGATGAGGACCGGCTCGCCGGGGCCGTGACCCTGGCCGATATCATCCGCCCCGAATCAAAGCAGGCCGTCCGGCAATTGAAAGAGATGGGTATCCGGTCGATGATGTTGACAGGCGACAATGCCCGAACAGCGAAGTGGGTCGCCGATGAGATCGGACTCGACGATTATTTCGCGGAAGTATTGCCGGATCAGAAATCGGCCAAAGTCCGCGAGGTGCAATCGGAAGGCTTGGTAGTCGCGATGACCGGAGATGGCGTCAACGACGCGCCTGCCTTGGCCCAGGCTGATGTCGGCATCGCGATCGGAGCGGGCACCGATGTAGCCGTGGAAACGGCCGACATCGTACTGGTTAAGAGCAATCCGCTGGATGCGGTGGCAATAATCGGGCTCTCCAAGGCTACCTACCGGAAGATGATCGAAAACCTGGCCTGGGCGACAGGCTACAATATCTTCGCTATCCCGCTCGCGGCCGGGGTTCTGGTCGGCTACGGCATACTCCTGACTCCAGCGGTAGGCGCTGCCTTTATGTCTTTGAGCACCGTCATTGTGGCGATCAACGCCAGGTTTCTTCGAGTACCAACTTGATTGACAGTGCCTGGCCCGCGTGGGATAATTTGCCTGTTCAGGCAGGCAGAAGACGGATCCGCGATCGAAAACCTCCTCTGCTAATGCTTCAAATGATTTTTTGATACTATAATGTCGTATATCTGCTCGGGAGGTATGGATGACGAAAAGTAACCGCAACTTCTTCTTGATCCTGGCGGCGATCGTGCTGGCCGCCGCTTTAGGAACGGTCTTTCTGATGGCCGGCGAAAACTCGGGCGTAACGACATCGCCGGCCTCGGCCAATCTCAAGCCTGAACCGGCGCCGGACTTCGAATTGACTCTCTTTTCCGGGAAGACCATCAAGCTCAGTGACTTCGAGGGCAAAAAGCCGGTCGTACTCAACTTCTGGGCCTCCTGGTGTCCTCCGTGCCGCGAAGAGGCCCCGG
>JAUWIO010000219.1 GCA_030605305.1 Actinomycetes bacterium | reverse complement strand
CTCTCTTTCCTTTTGATGATCTCTTTCATCTTTTTCTCGATAGCTGGAAGATCATCGGTGCTAAGGGCTTTCGGCAGTTCAAAATCGTAGTAAAACCCGTCTTCGATAGTCGGGCCGATACCGAACCGGGTCCCCGGATAGAGTTCGGCCACAGCCTGGGCCATGATATGGGCGGCACTGTGCCGGATGATATCGAGACCTTCAGGGCCGGAGTCGGTGATCAGCTCGATCTCGTCGCCGTCCGCGACCAGCTCGGTCAGATCGACCAAGGCGCCATTTCGCTTCCCGGCCAAGGCCGCAGCGGCCAGGCCCGGCCCGATATTAGCCGCGACATCAGCGACCGTGCCGCCGGCGTCTACCGACAGCGCCGTGCCGTCGGGTAACCGAACCTGAATGTTCTCTTTATTCTCAGCCATAGCGGATCGATTATATCCATTCGCCAACGACCGTGTCTATCGATATGGCTGTGCGGTAGTGCCGAGCGGGGCAGAAGCGCTAACTGACCTGGTGGTCAGGACTGTCGAGGGTCGCCGCCACCTCGGCAATAGTCGGCAGCTTCAGGGTAAAGCTGGAGCCGATCCCTTTCTGGCTCGAAACCTCGAGCGAACCGCCATGCTCCCGAGCGATGCTGAGGGCCAAAGACAATCCCAGGCCCGTCCCGGGGGTGCCCTTGGCGGAATAGAAGGGCTCGAAGATCCTGTCGATAATCTCCTTCGACATACCGGTGCCCGTGTCGGTGAAGCACACTTCCACTTCCGGCCCGGGCGCGGTGGTATAGACTTCGAGTTGGCCGCCGCCCGGCATCGCGTCAATAGCATTGTTCATAATGTTAACGAACGCCTGCTTTAATTGGTCCGGTTCGATCGATACGAACGGCAAGGGTTTTTGCATGCTCTTGACGACTTTGACGTCGGCCTGGCGCATCCTCCCGCCCATCAGCTCCAGGGCTTCATCTAGCGGGCCTTCGATGTCCATGACCTTCAGTTTCGGTTCCGGTCTGCCGGCAAAGTCCAGCAGTTGCTTGGTCATATCGACGGCTTTTGAGGCTTCTCGAAGCACGAGTTCGAGATCCCGGCGACGCCCGGGGGGCACGTCAGGATCCTCCATGATCAGTGTCGTATATCCGACTATAGACATCAGCGGGTTGTTAAGTTCGACAGCGACGTCCGCTGTCATCTCCCCGAGTGAGACGAGTTTTGCGGACTGCATGATATTGTCCTCGACGGCGGCGGTGTCCCGCGCCAGGACCAGGATCATCACGCTCCCCAACATCACGGCGCCCATCCCCCCGTGGAAGAGGTCTTGGATGACATGAAAGATCGCATACGGCAGACCCGCCCCGGCGATGTCGGCCACGCGGCCCAACCAGATGGCCAATGAGAGCATGACCGCCCCTCAAGCCATCAGAGGTATTAAGGTAAGGATGGTCGAGACAGTCGATAGGTTGAAGAGAGGCACCCGATACTGCTCGTGGTAGAGATCGGCAGAGCGGCGGATCAGCAGAAAAGCGATGACCACCGTCGGAATCAGAGTGACGAGAGTATCGGCATCTCTATCGGTAAATCCAGTGCCGCGCTGGCCTGATAGCCCAATATCGCCGACGTCGCGGCCACGGCCCCGAGGATCGCCGCGGTCGTCCCAATGGTCAGGACCTTCTTTGGCGACTGATGATAGTAAAGGAGCCGGAGCTCATCGACAGCCAGATAGAGAAAGAATAAGCTTACCGGCGCCGCCAGAATGTGTAGATAGTGAAAGAAGTCGTGCAATTGTGCGGTAAAAAAGTGTTCCGCCGCTTCGCCAAAGCCAATCAGACCGACCGTAAAGATGCCCGAGGTCAGCGCCAACCATCCCTGCTCGCGCCGCCCGAAATTGGCCCAAATAAAAATGATAGCCAGCATGGCCGCAGCAAAGAGCCAGATGGTGGCGCCCAGATGAACGTAGATCTCGCTGAGACCGCGATGGTCGGCTAATTGATCAGTGAAAAGCCGTCTTCATTAAGCCGTCCGAAGAAGTTTTCGATGGTCATGCGAAGTGACACCCCTCGTTGAGTTTCTGTTCGGTTTCCGAACGGCCTCTGCCGTTACCTTGGGGAATCGGCAAAATCCGCTCTTAGCTTGAGCTTCCTTTATTCGCGCAAAACCCTTTGACAAAGCGTCTTTTCTCTATATATCATGGGCAGTTACTGGTTCGGCGTCGGCAGCCCGCAAAAGGGCCGCCAAACCTGGGTTTTTGGACCTCGACGACCGATCCGGTTCTGTTCAAGGGAAGGTGAATCGATTTGTGCCGATTAAGCGCGATAACTTCAAATGAATACTTCTCGCCGATGGAGAGCATCCTGGCGCTGGAGACGATGAAAGAGGGACATGACGGCTCCGGCTTGGGGTTGATGCTAAAGGACCTCGGCGGCGTCTTTGAGGAGCATAAAGGCTATCCGGTGCTCTCAGGCATCTTCTCTGACAAAGGCCTGGAGACACTCGACCAATATATGGAACAAGCCGGGTTCGAAATCCGTTTCGCCTGGGCGCCGAAGATCGTGCCCGTCCTCGGCGTACAGCGCCGAGCCCACTATACGGCCAAGGTCTACGACTATCCGGCCGACGCCCGCGATCTGCCTTTCGCGGAGCAAGAGGAACTTCTGACAGCCCCCAGGCTCGCGCTGAGCCATTTGGG
>JAUWIO010000203.1 GCA_030605305.1 Actinomycetes bacterium | reverse complement strand
ATGCCGCTTCGATATGTGCGCGAGGTGACCCAGCTATACCGGCAAGCCATCGATGCCTATGCTGCCGCTCCCGAGCGCTTTCAGATCCTCGACGAATGGCGCCCGGTCATCGCTCGGCTTATCGAAGACCGCTTGGAATACGAGCGCACCTGGCACATAGGATAGTTCCCTGGAACTAGGTGCGTGTCCCTGGAACTTAGCTGAGGGTGGCGACGATCAATTGTTGATCGCGGGCCGCGAGGTCGCGGATCTCGATGTCGATAAATCCGGTCTCGCTCAACCATTCTTGATACTCGCTCTCGGTCCAGGTGCCTCCGGACGATGTGTTGACCAGCATGTTGATGCCAAAAAAGGCCCCCGACGCGCTTCGTCCCCTTACGAAATCCAGGATGGCGATCGTGCCGGCGGGGCTCAATTGAGCGGCCACTCGAGCAAAAAGGCCCTTTATCTTTTCCGGCCCGTATATGTGTGTGACGTTCCCGAGGAACGCGATGTCGAACGGCCCGTTGGGCAAGCGCTCGTTAAAGTCACCGCCGACCGCCGTGATCGCGGGAAAGTCCCGGTTGATCTCATCCCTGATGACATCAACCGCATCCGGGAGATCGAAGAGGACGGCCTCGATGCCGCGCTCGGCCATTACTTTGCTGACAGTGCCCGTCGCTCCGCCGATGTCCAGGATGGAAGCAGCGTCCGGTGTCCGCTTCAAGCAGACCTCGGCTACTTCCTCGGCCGTGGCTTTGGCGTAGACGTCCATGGCCCGAATGAACCCCTCGACCCCTTCGCTGAAACGGTCGCCGGGCACGGGTTCGCCGCTTTTTATGACCTCGGGCAGCGTCACCCATCGTTCGACCAGACGCCAAGAATGAAGGACCGCCCACCCAAGGTAGGACTCGCCATCGGGATCGGCGAATCGCTCTCGCGCTCTGTCGGGCAAGGGGTACAGGGCTTTGTCGAGAGACACATAGTCCCGCGTCGCCAGCGCCTCACGCGCGAGGCCGGTCGCCCTAGCATCCAGATTCAGGGCTGCGGCCACTTTGGACGGCGCGGCCGGACCGCCGGAAAGCTGCCTGAAGATGCCCTGCTTGATGGCGGCCGCCACCAGGGTCAATTCTTGCCATCCACCAGGCTCAAACCAGCTCGAGCTGTGGTAGTTATCGGTCAAATATCGGGCTTTTGTCATGTTATAATCAGCGGATTCAAGGGCTACCTCGTCTATCGCGCTATTTTATCAGAGTTGGAGTAAAGTGAGAAAACAGATCGGTTCCATCCTCTACGTCAGGCTCAGATGCCCTGAGATATATCCGGCCAGTGTCGTATATCTTGCAGACTACGTGCATAAGAAACGGCCCCACGTCGAGCAATGGGTCTTGGATATGATGCGCGTTCCCGAGAGGGAAGAGATGGCCGCGCTCTTAGAAGAGATCGAAAAGCATGATCCCGATGCCGTTGCTTTCTCATGGCGAAACCTCCAGCCGTTCAGCCCGAACGAGGACGACGATTCATTGAGCCAAGCGTTTACCTTTTATCACTCGTCGAATATGGTCAAAAAGGCGGGCGCGGCGGGCAAGGGTCTCCAGAGGGTCATGGCCTACAACAGTCGTATCAAACAGAACCTCTCCCTGCTGCATGCAGTCCATCGCCACTTTCCGGACAAGCAGATAGTGGCGCGCGGGCCGGCTTTCGGTCTCTTTCTCGATCGGATCACCGAACGGGCCCCGGAAGGGACTATCGCCGTGGCCAGCGAGGGCGAGAGCGCGCTGGTAAAACTGATAGACGGTGAAGACCTGAGCGACGAACGCACGGCTATCAAACAAAACGGCAAGCTGGTCTTCGGCGAGAAAAAAGAGTATCTGGACCTTTGGAATGAATCGACGCCCATCGACTTTGCCTATATAGAGACGATCTTTCCGGACTTCGACTACTATATGCAGGACAAATTCCGCGACTGGTACGAAGTGAGCGTGCTCACCAAGAGGGGCTGCCCTTACAAGTGCATGTTTTGCGCCTACGGGTACATCGACGGTTACAAAGTGCGGTACCGACAGCCGGAAGTCGTCGTCGACGAAATCGAAAGCCTGGTCAAGCGATATGGTGTCCAAAAACTCTGGTTTTGTGACTCACAGTTCTATCCCTCGAAGCACTCCCTGCCGATCGTCGAATCGACGCTGGACGGGATCATCGACCGGCGCCTCGATATCCGCTGGGCGTCCTACCTGCGCATCGATAATTTCACCCCGTCTTTGACGCATAAACTGGTCGAGTCGGGCCTTAGGCAGTTGCGGCTGTCGATCACTTCCGGTTCTCCACAGATCATCAAGGGGTTGAAGATCGGGATGCGACTCGACAATTTCTACCGCTCTTGCCGCTTTCTGGTCGACGCGGGCTATGAGGGACAGATCAATCTAGACCTATCCTTGAATGCGCCCGGAGAGACGCCGGAAACGATTCTAGAGACGAGCGAGACGGTGGAGAAGATCGCTTCGATCTTCAAGCCCGGCCAGGTCAGGCCTTTCATCATCTTTTTGGCGGTTCAGCCAAAGACTAAACTTGCCGACTATGCGGTTTCCAAGGGGTACCTGAAGCCCGATTTTGACCCGCTCGCGCTGAGCCCGTTCACGATCAAGGGTCTCATCCACAACCCGGCCCCGCTAGGCAGGCCGATAGGGAAGGCGGTCATGGATGCGATGGAAAACCATCCCGACAACGTCGGTTGGACGGTCTTGAATGAGCTCAAGGAATTGTACTCGACCTGATTCTCCCCGAAAGCAATAT
>JAUWIO010000001.1 GCA_030605305.1 Actinomycetes bacterium | reverse complement strand
TATCCTCGTCCTCCCCGGTTACAGCCACGACTAATTCTGCATTACGCGCCCCCGCGACCTCCAGTTTTTCCGGATCGCAGCCGTCTCCGTTTCTTAACCCGATGCCCTGCGGAGCGCCGAGGGTCGCTAGGACCGTGGGGTCCTGGTCGATCACGGTGACTTCGTGTCCGGCGGCCGCCAGATCCTGAGCAACGTAAGCACCGGTGCGGCCGGCGCCGACTATCAGCGCGCGCATATTGATCCACCTCGAATCATGTTTTCAAGGGCCTCGCCCATACGACCATTACGCGACATCCAACATCCTTTTCAGCTTCGGCATCGCCGAGGACAGGACCGCTAATTGCAACCCGTCGCCCGCTTCGACCGTGGTCCCGAGGCCGGGGATAAATGCCTTCCCTAGACGGACGATCGAGACTACCTTGATCTCGCCGGGCAGGTTGAACTCAATAACGCGCTTCCCTGACATTGCTGCCGGTACCTCCCCTTCCACCAGATCGATCTCGCCGTTTCCAAAGCTCTGGTGTCTGACCAACTCGCCGTGGAGCACGATATCTTTGACCTTGTTTGCCGCCCAGCTCGTCGAGGAGATCGTCTCCACGCCCATGCGGCGATACAGTCCCTCGCGCACCGGATCATATATCCTGGCGATCACTTTCGGCACCCTAAAGCGGTTCTTGGCGATCCGGGCTCCGAGGACATTGGAGTTGTCTCCATTCGTGACCGACACGAAGGCGTCCGCTTTTTCCGTTCCGGCTTCTTCGAGTACATCGATATCAAAGCCGATGCCCAGCACCTTCAGTCCCGAAAAGCGGGGGCCAAGCCGCTCAAAGGCAGCCTCGTTCTTGTCGATCACCGCTATATCGTGGCCCTCAAGTGCCAGTATCCTGGCTAGTTGAGAGCCGACACGCCCACATCCCATTATCACGACATACATGGATACTTCATTCCCCTTACCTTAGTTCGCTTCAATGTGCTACGCCGCTTTCTTCTCCCGTTCGGCCCCGGCCCTATCATCCACAAGATCCTGGGCCGCCCTATGGGCATCGCGCCGTCGCAGCAACAGCTTTCTGCCCTCATCGGCAAAGAAGATGATCGGTGCGAAAGTGAAGGCGATAGCCCATTCGAGCGGGCCAAGCGGGGCCATACCAAAGAATCGCGCGAAGAGCGGGACATACATCAGCAGGGCCGCGACAACCAACTCGAATACAACGCCTACCAGGACCCAGCGGTTGCTGAAAAACCCCACGGTGAAGACCGAAGCCCGATGCGTGCGGCTGGCGAAGAGGGTTCCGACTTGGGCGACGACTATCCCCAGGAACGGCATCGTTGTAGCTTCGAGATATAGCTGATGACCGGGGCTGCCCGCTCCCGATATATCGGGAGCCCCGGGCACCCAGCCCCCTCGATAGAGAACGAAGACAAAGGCGGCCGTGACCAACACGGCCTCGATCGTGCCTAGCCAGCCATACGATCTTATGAGGATCTCGCGATTGAGCAGCGGTTCCTTTTTAGCCCGCGGTGGACGGGACATGATGCCGGGCTCAGGGGGTTCCACCCCCAGAGCCAGCGCGGGCACTGTCTCTGTCCCGAGGTCGATGGCGAGGATCTGCAAGACAGTGATGCCGAGCGGAAAATTGATATCTTGCAAGAGGACGAAAAGGACAAACGGCACCACTTCCGGCGTCAAGTGCGCGAAGATGTAGTTGATGAATTTTCGCATGTTGTCAAAGACCACGCGTCCTTCTTCAACCGCATCGACGATTGTCGCGAAATAGTCGTCCGTGATGACCATATCGGCCGCTTCTTTCGCAACATCCGTGCCGGTCTGCCCCATAGCCACTCCGATGTCGGCTTTCTTTAACGCCGGTGCGTCATTGACCCCATCCCCGGTCATGGCAACGGTCCAGACGATGGCCCGATAGGCCTGGGCCCCCCTCATCTTATTCTCGGGCGAGGCGCGGGCAAAGAGTAGATCGCCCTTCTCGAGTAGGTCTCTTAGCTCTTCATCGGAAAGGGTCTCAAGCTCGGTACCTGTGACGATCCGTAGCTCCTGACCGCGCACTAATCCGATGCGCCGCGCGACTGATTCGGCGGTCAGCCCGTAATCCCCAGTGATCATGACAGCCTGCACTCCGGCGCCCCGGCATTCGGATACGGCTGCCTCCACCTCCGGTCTGGGCGGGTCCATCATCGCCATCATCCCCAAAAAGATCAGGCCGGTCTCCACGTTCTCCGTAGTGATGTCCGCCGTGTCCACCGGCAGGCTCCGTTTGGCCAACGCTATGACGCGCAACGCCTTCGCCGCAAAGCCATCATTGACCGCTGTGATCGCCTCTCTATCGGCCGCAGTCAACTCTCTAACCTCCCCGCCTTCGACCAGGCGATCAGAAAGTCCCAAAACGACCAGCGGCGCCCCTTTTACATACGCCGTCAGCGAATTGCCATTGGAGTAGATGACGCTCATACGTTTGCGCTTCGATTCGAACGGCAGCTCATATACCCGCGGTCGATCGGTAATAACATCAGTGCCGCCCTTGATGGCAGCGACGAGCATGGCCGCCTCGGTGGGATCGCCGACGATCCGCCAATCATCGCTCTCACCCTCTGGAGAAAGCAGCTTGGCGTTATTGCAATACGCAGCGGATTCTAGTGCGGCCCGTAAGGACGCCGTGGCCTCAGTCGCCTCCCGGTCGCTTCCGACTGAGACGAATCGACCGCGTGGATCGTAACCGACTCCTTCGACACCCCAGGCTTCATAACCGGCCCACACTTCGCGAACCGTCATTTCGTTCTGTGTCAGGGTCCCGGTCTTGTCAGTGCAGATTACGTCGGTGGAGCCGAGCGTTTCTACGGCTGAAAGTCTTTTAACCAGCGCATTACGGGCAGCGAGTCGCTGCACACCGACCGCGAGAGCTAAAGTCACGGTCGGCAACAGACCCTCTGGAACGTTGGCTACGATCATCCCGATCGCGAAGGTGAGGCTCTTGGCCGGATCGAGCCCGCCGAGCATGGACCCGGCCAGAAAAAGGACCAATCCTAAGAACAATGCAATGAGCGCCATCGTCCTGACGGCCCCGTCTATCTGCTGCTGCAAGGGGCTCTTCTCTGGCCCGACCTCCCCGGTCAATGCCGCTATCTTTCCAAATTGCGTGTCCATTCCGACCGCGTAGACGACCGCTTTGCCTCTCCCAAAAACTACGGACGTGCCCGCAAAGATGAGATTTGGTACGTCGCTCACCGGGACGTCGCCTTCAATAAAGCCATCGGCGCTTCGGCGAAGCGGCTCGGACTCGCCCGTCAACGTCGAGTTGTCAACGCGAAGCTCGCGCTCTTCGACCAGCCTGGAATCGGCAGAGACCTTGTCGCCCTCTTCGACGATCACGACATCACCGATGACGAGTTGACTGGCGGGGACCTGTTCGACCTCGCCGGCACGAATGACAACCGCCGTCTGCGGCACCATCTTCCCTAGCGCCTCCGTGGCCGGCTCGGCCTTGAATTACTGGGAGAAGCTGAAGACGGCGTTGATCGCGATAACAGCGATGATAGTCCAGGCGAGTTCGGGTTCATCGGCAACGAATGCCAGAATAGCAGCAGCCCAGAGAAGAAGCGCCATCAAGTGATAGAAGTTGCCTAGAAACTTCCAGATGATAGGACTCTTGCGAACTGTGTCTAACTCATTGGTCCCGTACGCGGTCCGACTGGCCTCGACCTCCGTATAGGTAAGTCCGGCCTCCCCGCTGCCGAGGGTTGTGTAAGCATCGGCGGCGGCAGCTTGCCAAATATCACTCGGTTCTTGGAATTCTTCCGGCATTCACCGGTATCATTCCCGTTCCAGGCGTTTATAGGTCGGCGGCAAGCCGCAGCGACTCAAGTCCCGGCGACAAGAGTGACGCACGCAGATCAGCTGGGAGCGAAGCGGTAAATTCCATCTCGCGCCCGGTTTTTGGGTGGGCAAAGGTCAACCGGCGGGCGTGAAGCCACGGGTGGCGGACCCCGATATCCATCCCGGAACCCAACCGACCATAGACATCGTCTCCGATCAGGGGGTGCTGAATAAATCGCATGTGGACACGAATCTGATGAGTCCTTCCCGTCTCCAGCTTGACCGCCAAGAGAGACAACTTTCCCGATGAGCCGAGTACCCGAAAATTCGTGTACGCTTCCTAGGCGCCGTGTCCGCCGACATCCATCATCCGGCGATCGTGAGGGCTCCGGCGGATAGGAGCTTCGATCCGGCCGGTCTCATCATCGAAGCCGCCTTCGACGAGGGCCAGATACTCGCGGCCCACCCGGCGCTCTTTCAATTGGTCTACCAGGGAAAAATAGGCTGCCTCAGTCTTGGCGGCGACCAACAACCCGCTGGTCCCCTTGTCGAGGCGATGAACGATCCCGGGTCGGAGCGGCGCGCCCGGCGAGGCCAGGCGGGTGCGGGCGAGCAACGCGTTCACCAACGTCCCGGTATAATTGTCTGCCCCGGGATGGACCACCATGCCCGCTGCCTTATCGACGACGATCACCTGATCGTCCTCGTAGACGACGTCCAGCGGCAACTCTTCGGCCTCGACGGTTAACACCTCTTGCGCCGGCGCCCGATACTCGACCAGATCGCCGAGGACCAGTAGTTGCTTCTTGTTGCAGACACCACCGTTGACCGTGACTTGATCGTTTGTGATCATTTTCTGAGCGACGTTCCGAGAGCGCACACCGGGACCGATCGCTAGGAATGCGTCGAGTCGGCTGCCCTCAACTTCGACCCCGGCCTGGGCTTGAAGTAGCGGTTGTGTCACGCTCACTGTGCATCTCCACTTTTCGGCAGATCATCTTCGGCGCCGGAAGGGCCGCCCTCGCTAAGCGGTCCGCCCGGCCACAGTATCATCAAGGCGATCAAGCTCAGGCCGGTTACAACGGCGGCATCGGCGACATTAAAAACAGGGAAGACGCGAAAGTCTATCCAGTCGATGACCCGTCCGACTACCAGGCGATCGTAGAGATTGCCGGCTGTCCCGCCGACGATCAGACCCAAAGCAGCGGCGACGGCCAGATGTTGCGGCCGCTGGGTAGCGTAATACCAGATAACAGCGATAAAAACGATAAGTGTGATGAGTGTGAAGAATATCGTGCCCTGAGGGAGGAGCCCAAAAGCACCCCCGGGGTTGAGCACGAACGTGACATGCAGGATGCCGGGAATGATCTGTATCGTGCCTCCCTCTGCCAGAGTCGAGGTCACGTAATACTTAGTGACACGGTCGACGAGGAAGACGCCTAGCGCCAGCAGCCAAAAAACCACGACCGCCGGCGCCCCTTAGGACGCGCCCTCGGCGCGCTCTTTGTCGGCCAAGCACAGGTTCGTGTACGGGATGGCTCTCAGGCGGAGTTCGTCGATCGGTTGGCCGCAGGCGCTGCAGGTGCCGTAAGTGCCGGCGTCAATACGGGCCAACGCTGCATCGACCTGGGCCAAAAGGTCGACGACGTTATCCTCTAGTGAGAGATCTCGCTCCTTGTCGAACAGGTCCGTGGCCGCATCGCCCATGTGGTCACCGTAAGTCTGGTCCCCTCTAGTTTCGGCTTCAGCTCCAGCGACCCCTTTGTTTTCAGCATGAATACGGCCCAACTCAAGCTGGAGACGATACTTCTCCTTCAATAATCTTGCCCGATATCTTTCAAGTCGCTCGCTATCCATCTCTTCTCCTTATGCGTCCCCGCCGCCAGTCGCTCGCAGCTCTGCGACAACTTCCCGACAGCGTCCGCAAAGCTCGGGATGCGTCTCATCTTCGCCGACCTCTGTCCGGAAGTTCCAGCAGCGCGAACATTTCTCGCCTTGTGCTCTGTGGACTCCCACTTTAAGGCCGGGCATTGTTTCGCTCTCGTAAGCGAGCCCGTCGTCGTCGATCCCGTCCAGCTCGACCTGAGACACGATGAATATTGCCGATAATCGCGATTTATATGCTTCGATAACGGCGCGAAGATCTTCCGGAACACTCAAGGACACCCCTGCTTCCAGTGAACCGCCGATCAACTTTTCGACCCGGGCTTTCTCAAGAGCCCGGGCTACCTCGACCCTGATAGATAAAAGAGTGCTCCAAGCACTCTCAAGGTCATCGTCCAGCTGCGTCTCGTCCACCTCCGGCAATTGCTCTAGGTGAACACTGCCCGCGCCCTCTTCCCGGTGAAGATGTTCCCAGGCCTCCTCGCTCGTAAAAACCAGGCTCGGGGCGAGCAGGCGGATGAGTCCATCCGCGATGGTCTTGATCGCCGTCTGGGCCGAGCGCCTTTCTTTTGAGTCAGGCGCAAATGTGTAGAGGGTATCCTTTAGCACATCCAGGTAGAATGAGCTCATATCGACGCCGCAGAAATTATATATAGAGTGATAGACGACATGAAAGCGATAGTCGTCGTAAGCAGCCTGGACCCGTTCGACAAGCTTGTTAAAACGGTGCAGCGCCCAGCGGTCGATCTCTTCGAGCGATTCATACGGGATCGCGTCGCTTTCCTGGAAATCACCAATACTCCCAAGCAGGAACCTCAGCGTATTACGAATACGTCGGTACCCTTCGCTGATACGCGCCAATATCTCATCGGAGCCAGCGATATCAGAGCTATAGTCGGCAGAGCTGACCCATAGGCGCAAGATGTCTGCCCCTGACCCTTTAATGACCTTGAGCGGGTCGACAACGTTTCCGTCAGACTTGGACATCTTTCGACCGTGACCATCAACGAGAAATCCATGTGTGAGGACCTGCGCGTATGGTGCCTGGTCTCGCGTCCCGACGGCCGTTAACAGCGACGACTGAAACCAACCGCGATGCTGATCGGAGCCCTCCAGGTAGAGATCGGCCGGCCAACTGAGCTCGGGGCGGATCTCCAGAACTGCCTCATGACTGACACCCGATTCGAACCAGACATCGAATATATCGGTCTCCTTGCGGAACCTAACTCCCGAACACTTGGCGCAGGCCGTCCCGGCCGGCAAGAGATCCTCGACCGGTTCAGTGAACCACACATCGGCGCCGCGCTCCCTAAAAACACCCTCGACATGCGATAAGACATCGGGGCTCGCCAGCACTTCCTGGCAATCCTCACAATAGAAGACCGGGATCGGAACACCCCATGCGCGTTGCCTGGAGATACACCAATCAGGGCGTTCCTCGACCATCCCGGTGATCCGCTTGATACTCCAATCCGGCACCCACTCGACCGATTTGATAGCGTTCAGAGCGCGGCCTCTCAAATCGCCCGCGCTCATCGAAATAAACCACTGTTCAGTGGCGCGAAATATCACCGGCTGCTTACATCGCCAGCAGTGAGGATATGAGTGCTCGATCTCCCCGGACCACAAGAGCAGGCCGCGTTCGGTGAGATCGTCCAGGATGACTTGATTGCCCGCCTTGATGTGAAGGCCGGCGAATTGCCCGGCTTCGTCAGTAAAGACACCCCTGTCATCGACCGGCATCGGCGACGGCAATCCATACTCCTGCCCGATCAGATAGTCGTCTTGACCATGTCCGGGTGCTATATGAACACAGCCGGTCCCTTGGTCGAGGGCCACAAAATCAGCGCCGATGACCAGCGACTCCGCATCTGCGGTCGGATGCGAACACTTGGCCTCTTCCAGAGCGCTACCCGGGAACTCGGCCACTATCTCCAGTTCCCGCCCGATCACCTTGCTGACCTCTTCGACCAGGGCCTTCGCGAAGATCAAGATCTCGGCGCCGTCACGTACAGCGACATATTCGGCTTTCGGCGATACCGCTACGGCCACATTTGCCGGCAAAGTCCAGGGCGTGGTAGTCCATATAAGGAGGCTCTTGCGGCCCTCAGCGCCCTTTAGGGGTCCTAGTTCGCTCAACAAAGGGAATTTCACATAGATCGAAGGCGATGGTACGTCCTTGTACTCTATCTCGGCCTCGGCTAGAGCCGTCCGACACCTGTAACACCAATGGATCGGTTTCCGACCTTTATAGATGAGCCCTTTTTGGTACAGCTCACTGAATACCTTGACGTTGGCCGCCTCGTATTCACGATCGAGGGTCAGGTATGGTTTTTCCCATGACCCACCGACCCCGAGGCGCTTGAATTGGCTTCGCTGCCGATCGACGAATTTCAGGGCGTACTCGCGGCAAAGGCTGCGGATCTGTGCTATATCGATGTCGGCGCGTTCCTTGCCGAGACGCTTCTCGACCTCATGCTCGATAGGTTGTCCGTGACAGTCCCAGCCCGGGACGTAGGGGCTGTTGTAACCGGACATCGTCTTGGAGCGCACAATAATATCCTTGAGGACTTTATTGAGGGTATGCCCCAAGTGAATATCACCGTTTGCATAGGGCGGACCATCGTGGAGGGTGAAGTTTTCGCGACCGGGCTTGCCCTCGCTCAAACGTTCAGCGAGGTTGCTCTCCTCCCATTCTTGGAGGATCCGCGGCTCGAGCTTCGGGAGGTTCCCGCGCATCGGAAAGTCTGTTCGCGGTAGATTGAGCGTGTCCTTATAGTTTACTTTGTCGCCCACTTCTCACCCCAAAAAATATCCCCACTCCCGGCGGCGCCGTGAAGGGATGATTCCCGTGCGGAGTGAGGGCGTTTATGCAAGTGAAAACTATCAGAACAGCCATACGCTGTCAATTAGCGGTCGCGGCCTCGCCGCGGCTCGAGAATACGCTTAGGCCGCCTTGGAAACGTCCATCTCCAGTATTCGCTCGTATGCCTGCTCGTACTCGTCGACCATCCTCTGGGAGCTGAATCTGCGCTCGACCGCACTGCGGCAAGCAGCCGGATCGATGGCGTCGACTCGCTCTACTGCTGCGGTCATCTCATCCATGGAGTCGACAATGAAACCGGTTTCCTTGTCTTCAATGACCTCCGGTACCGCTCCATTGCGCATCGCGACAACCGGAGTCCCGGCCGCCATCGACTCGATCATTACCAACCCGAAAGGCTCCGGCCATTCGATCGGAAAGAGCGTACAGGCCGCTTTCGAGTACAATTCGGCTTTCTCGGTCGGGCTGATCTCCCCTAAGACCTCGATGTTGGAATTGAGCAGGGGCGCGACCTGGTGCTCAAAGTAGTACTGTTCATCAGGCTCAGCCATCTTTGTGGCCATCAATAATCGTTTTCCTAGTCGATTGGCGGCTTCAACTGCGAGATGCGCGCCCTTCTCGGGATTCATCCGCCCCACAAAGAGCAGCCAATCCTCTTTCTCGTCGGAATACACGGAACCGTCGAGATCGATCGCGTTGTAGATGGTGGAGACGAAATTCAGGTCGCCGAAGGATCTCCGCTGGTCCTCGGAGATGGCGTTGAAATACAACCCGGGATCGAGCTTGTGATACAGCTCCTTGGCCTCCGGCGTCGCCGGGCCATGCAGGGTGTGCAGAACCGGTACATCCTTAAGGGACCCGATCGCCGGCCCGACCATTCCGCTGTGATCATGGATAATGTCCATGTCCCGGGCGCGCTCATAGACGTTTAGCGAGTTGATGAGATCAGGATAGACCTCTCCGATCCGGAGTGAAGGAGAGATGTCGTATGTCGAGACCAGCTGGGCGTTGGTCCGTGAGTCACCTGAGGCGAAGAGCGTTACATCGTGCCCCTTCTCGACCAACCCCTCCGTGAGCAGGCTGACTACCATTTCTATCCCACCATAGCCGATAGGCGGGATCGGATACCATATTGGTGCGGCAATGCCGATTTTCATAAAAAAAGACCCCCTTGGGCGGATTTCTTCATTCTTTCCCAAGGAGGATAAAATGTACGGGTGATCTTTAGATTAATCGCTTTGGGTTTTCTTTAAGAACCGTCTTTCGAACTCCTGTTTTGTCAATTCGCTGAGGAACTCGTCGACCTTGTCCCGATCACGCATAGCCTCATCTCCATCGACGAAACGCGCCAGCGGGAACGCTTGCTCCGAATCTATACTGACCGCCTGCAGAATGTACCACTCGTCCAAGTGGTGCTCTTCCGCCGGAGGTGTTTTAAAAAGGATATCATCATGCCAGGCTAGCTCGGGACTTGAATCCTCGTTGACCTTTAAGACCCTAAGCCTGTAGAAATCGACGGCTTTGCCGAAGACCCTCACTCCTGATCGACCTTTCTGATGAAATCAGGTTTGTCCGCTACGTAGCCTGATTGGCCTGTGTCCAGTTCGACAAAAAGCCAACCCTCATCCCGCTCCTTCACGACCATCGTCGTGCCTTTGACCAGTGTCTTCAGAATAGTCCTATCCTCGTACTTTGGACTCGAGCGAAAGTTGAGGGTGTCCGCCACTACCTCGACCTTATCCAATTCAGCCGGCGCAGACGTCGTCGTCTCGGTCGTTTCGGAAGTCGTCTGCGTGCTCTCCTGGGAAATGGGTTGGATGGGAGCCCGCTCTGCCCTGGGCCAATTGATCATGATGAATACCAAGATAATCGCCAGGACAAACCAAGCTAGTAAGGCTTTAGGGACTCTCGTTGGAGGAGCGGTCGCTCGGGCCATAATCTCGATTCGTAGGTTATAAGCGAGAAGACATTATAGCCTTCCAGCTTGTCTCGCCCGCCAAGGAATGTCAGTTCGATCAAGAACGCGACCCCCGCGACTTGCCCGCCGAGTTTCTCGATCAACTTGGTCTTGGCGCCGGCAGTTCCGCCGGTCGCTAGAACGTCATCACCGATCAAGACTCTTTGGCCTCGCTCGATGGCATCCTCGTGGATCTCCAGACTGTCAGTGCCATACTCCAATTCGTAAGTGGCGTTAGCCGTGCGATGCGGCAGTTTCCCCGGTTTGCGCGCCGGGACAAAACCGACGCCCATTTCATAGGCGAGCACCGAACCAAAGATAAAGCCCCTCGCCTCAGCCCCCACGATAAGATCGATGCTGGAATCAGCGAAATGGGAGCTCATGTCCTGGATCGCCGAACGAAACGCAGTGTGGTCCGAAAGTAATGGCGTGATATCTTTAAAGACGATACCGGGCTTGGGAAAGTCCGGGATATCGCGAATAATCGACTTGAGGTTCATGCTGTGATTTTAGCACAAACGTAATGCCTGAGTTAACTGCTCGACTCTATTTTGACCTTCGCGATATATGGAAGTTCCCGGAATCTCTGTTGGTAATCGAGGCCATACCCGACAACGAACACATCCGGTATTGCAAAGCCCGTATACTCGATGTCGATCTGCGCGATCCGGCGGACAGACCGATCGAGCAGGGTACAGACGCTCAAAGAGTTCGGACGGCCCGCTCGAAGGAGTTCAAGCAGATAGTTTAAGGTCAGCCCGGTATCGATAATGTCCTCGACCACGATCACGTCGCGCCCCGCTATTAATTCCTGAAGATCCTTCAGGACTTGGACTGTGCCGAGGTCGCCCGCGTGCGGCCCGTAAGCTGAGACAGCCAGGAAATCGACTGAAAGCGGCAAACGTACGGCGCGCATCAGGTCCGCCAAGAACATAAAACCGCCCCGCAGTACGGTTACCAGAACCGGGGCACACCCGGCGTAATCAGTAGTTAGCTGCCCGCTCAGGCGAGTTAAAGCCTGTCCGATGTCGTCTTCGGAAAAAAGCGTTTCATCGAGCACTACATTGCCTCCTCCGAACAGAGGCCGTATTTAACAAGCAGGTTCTTGAGGTCTCTTTGATAGAATATCTTGATATTGATGTGTGGATACAATTCTCGTAACCGGCGCACTTTGCGGTTTTTCTTGGTCACGAGCTTTTGGCTCATCGTCGTCAGCTCGATATACTGCTCTTGGGCGGGGAGATAGAAATCGGGCCTGAAGCTTGAGATTATGGTGCCTTTCGCATCCCAATCGATTGGAAAAGAAGTCGGCTCATATTCCCAGGGGATTCGATAGAAGTCCAATATCCGCGCGCAGACGGCTTCACTCGGATGCGAAAATTTATTGGTTCTCGGCACCGCCGCGCTAGTCCCAGAGACTCGCGGCGCGCAGCGCCTTGCGCAGGACGAGCCGCTTGAGCTTTTCGCTCTGACTCAAAAGCTCCCCCAGCTCTCCCGCCGTTCTGGCCCGCGTCTTCGCGCTCTGGTTCTTTAACTGAGGTGTAAGTATCTGTTGAAACAAGAGTGTCTCGCGCTGAGCTTGATTCTCATACATCCTCAGGTGTCTAGGCTCAATACCAAACTTGCTAAGCCCCATAAAGATCTGGAGGATCTCAAAGTCGACTTCGCTGATCGCGAGGCCGTCCCCATCCTTTTCAAGCGCTATCAGCCCGAAGCTTTCAAGATTCTTAACTATCTCACCGGTCGCACCAGTCTTTTTCAGGGCTACGGCCAGCGAAATCGGCCCGCGGGCTTCAGCAGACTTCTCATCGCTCACGTCCGGTTCATCGACGACTACTGATTGGCCGGCCTGCCAGTTATTCATCCGCTCCCTGATCACGGTCAGGGGCAGGAAGTGCTCTTTTTGCAGTCTTAGTATCTCAGAGAGCCGAGCTACATCGTCATCCGAAAAGAGCCTGTAGCCCCCGCTCGACCTCTCAAGGGTCAAAAGACCCTCGTCCTCGAGGTACCGGACTTTGCTGATCGAAAGATCGGGGTAGCGCGTCTGCAATTTCTCGACAGCAGCCCCAATACTGTATGTTTCTTTTCCTTTGACCCTGACTTTACTCACTTTTTGCCGCCCCGCGTTGCTCAATATATACCATCTTGAATTTGCCGATCTGCAGCTCATCCCGGTCACGAAGGACGACCGACTCGACTCTCTCGCGATCGACATATGTACCATTGAGGCTGCCCGTGTCGACCAATTCGAGCCCCCGCGGGCTGTCCTTAATGACTGCGTGTCTTCGTGAAACCGTGACATCGTCGAGAAATATATCGTTGTCGGGGTCGCGCCCGATGAGCACTTCGCCCGCTTCCAACGAGAACGTCTGTCCGACCCCGATGCCTTTCACTACGATCAGCAACGGCCCCTCGCTCCGCAGCTGCTCGAGATCGACTTGCAGCTCATCGCCACTATCGGCTGTAAATGAAAACGTGTGTGTCAGATCGGCGTGGCCGTCTAATTTCACACCGCATTGGGAGCAGAACTGACCGTCATCAGCATTCGCGGCTCCGCATTTGTCACAGACGAGACTCATTCCGCGAACTTGAAGTCCTTCCGACTGAACGCTTTGTCAAGCTCTTCCTCGACAGCTTCGATGACTTCCCTGTTCTCTAATAGTTTTCCTAGCTGGTCTTTGTCGACCCGATTCTCAACGTATGGGTCGGCAATGACTTCAGATAGTTTCCGGCCCTGATGGACCTCGCGGACGATATAGTTCATCACGCGCTCTTCAGACACGTCTAAACGCATCTCCTCAAGATACCTCTGGATCGCTTCCCCTAAGGTCTCAGACATGCTCTCTCCTCTTCAACTTGAACCTTAACTATTCCCGGCCTTTAGTCGCGTCTTACCAGGTCTCGAGCGAGTATTTCCGTCAATCGCTCAAGGTCGTGACCGGAGATGGCGCTCGTACCGCTCTTGTGCTTCTCTTTTAGTCGAGCCTTAACCTCCGCCTTCAAGATGTCGATCTTGGCGTGGAGCATCCGGCGCTCGTAAGAAAGTCGTTGCTCTTCGACGTCGAGCCGATCGAGGATTCCCCGGAGATCTTCATCCGATTTTTCAGAGATCTCAGCGAGCACAGCTGCATTTTCTTCCGTCATCAGGCACCTCTGTCTCTATCGTGGTCAACTACTTGATTAAAGCAGATTCAGGAGCGTCTTGACAACCCGGCGGAAGTAACCGCCCGCATTACGGATAGAATATTCCGAGCGAACTGAGCGCCCGACGACCAAGCCGACACGTTCCTGTTGCCCGGTGATCGTCTCGACCTCCAAATACCCGACGTTCTCTCCCCTGTCCAGGGGTAACGTCAGACCCTTATCGACCCCCGAAGTGAGACGCGCATCTCGTTCTCCAAGAAAGACAAGTTTTGAGATCGAGCGGTTGGCGACCAACGGGACCCGCTTACCTTCGAGAGATACGACAGCGTAACGCCGGCCCTTGACTACTACCCGGCGGCGATCGAACTTTGTTAACGACCAGTCCAGCAGGCTTACGCCGTCCGCGAACGAACCCTCTCTTGTCGGGCTTCCAAGGACCACCGCTATTACTGAACGCCCGGCGGCCCCGGCCCCGGCCACGAGACAGTAGCCGGACTCGTTAGTAAAGCCGGTCTTGATACCGTTAGCGGGAGCATAACGCTCAAGCAGAGCATTACTGTTCTTTAGCGCCCTCACGCCGGGAGCCTCGTTCGTGACCCAAGTCGACCGTCGCAGCGCTACCAACGCAGCAAAATCGGGGTTGTCCATCGCTGCCCGGGCGATGAGCGCTAGATCGCGGGCCGATGAGTAATGCTCGGCTCCCGAGGCCAGTCCGTGCGGGACCGTGAACCGGGTCTGTACCGCGCCGAGCTGCGCGGCCCTCTCGTTCATCAGGTCTGCAAAGGCCGGCTCGCTGCCGGCCACGTGTTCCGCCAAAGCAACGGCCGCGTCATTCGCGGAGACCAGCATCAGGGCGTGGAGCAACTCTGTAACGCCTCGCTTCTCGCCCGCCTTGAGTCCGATCGAGGCGCCGCCCGTCGAAGCGGCGTACGCACTGACGGTAACTGTCTCATCGTTGGCCGCCCGCTCCAAAACAAGCATGCCGGTCATGATCTTGGTCGTACTTGCCACGGCCCGGGGAACATCGGCGTTCTTGCTGTACAGCGTGTCGCCCGTCTTTTTATCCAGCACATACGCGGCGGCTCCGTCTACCGCCAGCTTGTCAATATTGAGATCCGCCCCCCACGCAGCGACGGGGAGTGACAACAATATAGAGACGGTCAGGATTACATGGAGAAATGTGATTGTCCGAAGTCGCATCACGGCCAAAAATACCATACTATCAATCGTTTATCTCATTCCATTCGGTTTTTTCCTTTAAGAGACGACCCGAACGTGCCGATTTAAGAAATACGGGAAATGAAAGGTATTGAATGAGATATCGTAAGTTGGAGCTACTCCTGCTGTCCGTCGGACTATTGGGGATCCTCATATCTATCTTAAGCGCGCTGATCAACGGGGCCCATCTCGGTGAGCTCCTAGGCCAGGCGCTTTTTGTTCCGGTCCTCTTCTTCGCTCTTCACTATGGACGCCGGGCCGGGTATGCGGCGGCGGTCGGATCAGCCCTGCTGTACTTGATGATCAACACCCGGACGCTAGGAGAGATCGATCTGTCTATGGGCGACGGTCGCCTCGTAGTGCTCCAGGCTCTGGCGTTTGGTATCGTCGGCATCATCGGCGGCGAGCTGGCCATGCGAATCAAATACGTGGTCGCGCACGTCACCGATGACGGGCTCATAGATACGCGCACAAAAGTCTTTAGCCATGAGTATATCGAGCGCCTCGTCGAAAAGCTCTTGGCTGGATACGATCGTCAGGGAACGGGCTTTTCGGTGCTCTTCCTCGAGCTGCGGTGGCCTGAAGAACCGACCGATAACGCGCGCTCCAAGCAGATCAGCCGGATTGCGGATGTGTTACGCAGCACCGTCCGCCTCGTAGATGAAGTCGGGTATCTGCGCGACGGCCGCTTCTGTCTTATCTTGCCTGACACGTCAGCTGACGGCGCTGCCGTCGTCTGCTCCCGGGTCAGGAAGACGTACTCTAAAATGAAGCAGTACGCTCGTCTGACCGCCGACTTGCATGAAGAGATACTGAGCCTCCCCGACGATGAACTGCTGATCAAGGAGATCCTGCTGCCCAACACCAGCATACGCGTCACTGCTTGATAGTGTTGTCGACCGGTTCCGTCAATCGCTTTCCCCCGGCTTTCGCTACCCGTTGCAGTCTGACTGACGACTCTTCGCGCACCGTTACCTCGACCCCACGCAATGTCTCCAACTTGTCGCGAATCCCACGCGGAAGAGTGATCGCCTGCGCCAGGAGCATCGGCGGACCGAGGGCCTCTATGCGCAGATCGGAATCAAGCTCGCGACTATCAAGATAAAGTTTTCCGTCGCTCCGCCAGATCCCGGCGCTATGAGCAAGTCGATGATTGTTTATTGAGATGGCCCACGCACCGGAGGCCCTCAACTCTTCGACTATCTGTCTGATATCGAGCCCGACCAGCAAGTTATCAGCGTTCACGATTTCGATAGTCACACCCGGTCCGGTTACGTCTGTTTCACCGACGAATTTGGTCAGCTCGACTATCTCCTCGCTCGTTCTTGTCAACATCGCCTGCCCATCGACGTTCGAATCCCGAAATTCCATCAGCTTTATCCGCTCGTTCAGCAACTCGCCGCGGATACCTTCAATATCACCGTTGAGTTCGTCGATTATCTCTACAAGGTCCGCTTCACCCTCGGACTCTAAACGCTCACTAAGACGCTCGTGCGAGCGCATCTGGATGACGAATCCGAACCCGACGAGCATCAAGGCGAACGCCAGGATGAACTGGGTGCGCCAAACCCGGGCGCCTGGACTCATTCCGCCAACTCTCCGAAAAGGTGCCGCCGGATAAGAGCGAGATTCTGAAAGACGCGAACACCGAAGGCGACGACCGCCGCCAAATAGAGTTCTATGCCCAAGTTATCGCCGACATAGACGATCAACGCGGCGAAAGATGTGTTGACGAAGAACCCGCCGACAAAAACTTTCTCATCAAAGCGTCCATCCAGGGTGGCGCGCAGCCCCCCGAGGGCGCTATCGAGGGCCGCCAGGAGAGCTATTCCCAGATACCGGGCCATCCAGGCCGGCACAGGCACGCGAAAAGCCAAGCCCAAGCCGATCCCGATCAGCAGTCCGATGAGAGGCAGCATCTACCTGGTCGCCTCCTCGGTCTTTAGGTTTATGCCGCCCGTGTAGGCCGGCAAAGTCAGTTTTTCCATCTTTTTTACCTCAGCGCGCAACCCGAACTGCTGAGAATACTCCCCGACCAGCATCGAGGCGTCCGGAGCTCTTTCAAGTATTTGCAGCAACCGGTCGGGGTTGCCGATAGCTCTGATCTTGTATGGGCCCCCTTGAGGGCGGGAATTTATTAAAATGATGCTCCCGGCCGAACGGACACCGGTGGCCGCCGTGAAGCGTTCCCCATTGACAGCGATCTCCTCAGCACCACCCCGCCAAAGAGCGTTTATCACCATCTGAAGATCGTAATCGTGAATCAGAAAACTATCGGGATCGACGCCTGGAGGTATCCGCTGTCCGTCCCCTAGTATGACCTCGAGTCCGGGCCCCTCGACCGGAACCAACCCGGCCCGCTCCCGTAACGCTTCCACTTCCTGACTATACGTAGCTAAGGCCCCTTCGCTGTCGGCCATCTCGGAACTCAATTCGGCCAGCTCTTCCCTGGCCTCAAGCAATTGGCCGCCAAGCCTCTTTTGTTCGGTTCTCTGCTTTCTAATGAATTGGAGCAGATTATCCTTACGGGGCACGGGTCGTTCCGCCAGCCGCTGCTGGGTGCTGAACCCTGTCGCCAGCAGGAATCCCAAAAAGATAAAGACAAGAGTCAGCGAGAGATGCCAACGGCCTAGACGTAATTCCAAATCTCACTCCCACAAAGATCCACGGCTCAGCGGACCCTTGATAGAAAATCTCAGACCAACGAGTTAATGAAGTCTATTATATCGTCCACTTTTTTTTCCGCCATAGCTGACTTCTCGGCCTCTGCGTAGACCTGGAACACCGGTTTGTCGGGGTCCGGAACGACCAGGACCCAGCCATTATTCTCATGGTATTTAACGCCGTCGAGCATCTCGACTTCCGATCCGGTAGACCGCTCGATCAATTTGCGCATGACCAGACCTTTTCGGTCCCAGGAACAGTATGTGTTGCGTTGCGCGGTAAAAGATTCGGGAACATCCAGGCGGATCTCCGACAACGCGCGGCCATCTCGGGCCAGGAGCTCCAGAAGACGGCAGAAAGTGGCTGCCGCGTCCGGCGCCGGCATGAAGCTGCTGAAGATGTAGGAACCATCTTCCGCCCCGGCGAAAACGACGCCGCTCTCGCCTGCTTTCTCCATCAACGCCCGCGGTGACAGCTTGGTCCTTTCGATCTCCCGCCCGGCCCGGGAGGCTATAACTTCACCCACCCCCGACACAGACAATGGGAGCGCGATCCTGCCGGTCTCGCCATGGCGGGAAACCAGGTCGACCATGATCATCAGCATCCGCTCTCGCGATATGAGCTGACCATGGTCATCGACGAAATCAGCCCGCTCGCCGGAGTTATTGATCAATACTCCAAGATCGGCCTTGAATAGATCGACCGTGTCCGCCAGCTCACGGAGGCGTTCCTCGCGCTCTTCTGGGGCGAGCGACAAACGATCTTCTTCAGTGTGCGCGTTGAGTGAGATGACTTCGCAGCCCAAGGCACCTAAGAACGTGGGAAACGTCAAGGAAGAGCTCCCGTGAGCATAATCGATGACCACCTTAAAGCCCCGCTCGGCGATGATGTCGGTGTCAACGGCCCGCAGTAACCCTTCGGTATAATCGTCGCGGCTGCGGGCCGGAAAACCGGCTTTGCCGATCTCTGTGAAATAAACGCGCCGAAAATCTCCCCGGTAATAATATCTTTCGATCTCCCGCTTGTCGGCCTCTCGGATATCCCGTCCCCGTGAATCATAGAAATTCACCGTGACGCCCTGGGAATCGGTGTCAGAGACCTGGACGTGGATCCCGCCGGCTCTTTGGCCGGAGATGATATTGAAGCGATTGACGGGGGCCGGCATCACTCGAACATCGCGACAATTGATGCCGGCGTTATTTAGACCGGCTATCATCGCCCGCTTAAGCTTTCTGGACGGCCCGCTCACGTCACCGCTTAGCACGACGTCGCTCCCTTTAGGCAGAGACGTACCATAGGCCATGGCCAATCTGACCGCCAGGTCCGGGGTGAGGTCGATCCCCACCAGCCCAGTGACGCCTTCCTTTCCAAAAAGGGTCCTGGTCCCCCGTGTCTCCCAGATGATGCGGGGATTGATAACAGCGC
>JAUWIO010000178.1 GCA_030605305.1 Actinomycetes bacterium | reverse complement strand
GGGAAGTAGCTTCGACCGGCGTCCACGGAGCCAATCGCCTGGCGAGCAACTCTCTTCTTGAGGGGGTCGTCTTCAGCCGGCGCATCGGCGAACTTCTCGAGAGCGAAGTCGAACCCGGTGCCTCCCAAAACGTGGCAGTCAGCCTGTCTTCACCAGTCCGTGAGCTCGGGCCGTCGCTCGATAGTGTCCGCGCGCTCTTGCGGGAATTGATGAGCGACAAGGTCGGCGTGGTTCGGACGATCGAGGGCCTCCAGGAGGCGCAGAGACAGCTTGGCGATTGGTCTGAGTTGCTCGAATATGAATACGCCCGAGTGAGGGACTGGGAGACGGCCAACATGATCACGGTCGCCGGACTCATTGTCGAGGCGGCCCTGGGGCGGCGGGAGAGCCTAGGCGTCCATATGGTGGCCGTCTGATGGGGGCGGTCGATAAAGCGATCGAAGAGGCACTGCTGGAAGATCTGGGTGCCGGATTCGAAGATATCACCACCGGAGCGCTTATCAAAGACGAGCGCGCATCGGCCCGGATCGTCGCTAATGGCCCCGGTGTCATCGCCGGCCTGGGGGCAGCACCGGCGGTCTTTGGTCGGATCGACCCCGATCTTTCTTGGGAAACGACGCTTGCTAACGGTGATGCGTTCGAGTCGGGAGCGATCACAGCCACGCTTAGCGGTTCTTTGGGCGCTATCCTGTCAGGCGAGCGCACGGCCCTGAATTTCTTGGCCCATCTTAGCGGCATCGCCACGCTTACCGGGCAATTCGTCGAGGCGGTCTCGGGAACGGCAGCTGAGATACTCGACACCCGCAAGACTACCCCGGGCTTGCGGCACCTGGAGAAGGCGGCCGTAGTCGCGGGCGGCGGACTAAATCACCGCTTTGGCCTCTACGACGCCATTCTAATAAAAGACAATCACTTGGTCGGTCGTGACTTGGCCGAAGCGGTTCGCGCCGTCCGGTCGGCCCATCCGGGCAAGCAAATAGAGGGGGAGGTCGATACGCTCGAGCAGCTACATCAAGCCCTGGCTGCCGGGGCCGATATCGTCTTGCTGGATAATATGGATATAGCGACCATCCGGCAGGCGACCGCGGCGGCAAAAGACCGGACGATCATTGAAGTCTCCGGCGGCGGGGATCTCGATAACGTCGGGCCGATAGCGCGGGCAGGCGCAAAACGGATATCTATCGGTGCCCTGACTCAAAGCGCCCCGCCGGTCGACTTTTCCCTGGCAGTGGACGAGATCGGCTGAGGCCATGGCTGTACTTGAGACACTGCTGGGCCTCTTCATAGCTTTTGGATACTTGTTTCTTTTTGCGGCGACGGCGCTCGAGAACATCCCGGTCTTGGGGGCGCTGATGCCTGGAGAGGTCATCGTCGTTGCCGCCGGCTTTGCCGCCGCCAGAGGCGATCTTGATTTGACGATCGTCATCCTTGTCGCCTGCACCGGGGCGTTTGTCGGCAGTACCATCAGTTATATTATCGGCTATCGGGGCGGGCGGCCCGTCATTGAAAAAATCGCGAGCAGGCTGGGAGTGGATAGCGGCAAACTCGATGCAGCTGATCGCTATTTTAGTACCCATGGGCCGATAACCGTCTTTGTTGGCCGCTACATGAGCGGCGTCAAGGCGTTCATCCCCGCCCTAGCCGGGGCTCATCGCATGCACTTCGGCAAGTTCTTGGTCTTTTCCGCTCTTGGGATAATAACTTGGACTTTCATCGCCGCCTATCTCGGGTTCTATTTTGGCGAGAATTGGGAGGCGTTGATCTCGATCTTCAAGGCGGTGGGCTGGGTCATTCCCGCATTGATCGCCTTAGTCGTCATCACCATATTGCTCATTGGGCGCCGGCGTCGCGCGACCAGAAAAGAGCCAGGAGCAGATGAAGGATAGCATCGTCGCCGCGCTCAAGGAGGCAGACGGTCCGGTCTCCGGTGAGTTGCTCGCCGGCAGGCTGGGAGTGTCGAGGGCCGCGCTGTGGAAGCACATGGAAGGCCTGCGGGCGGCCGGATACGTGATCGATGGGTCGCCCAAGGTCGGTTATCGGCTGATGTCCGAGCCTGACTTAATACTGGCCTCGGCGCTTTCGTCGCTGCTCCCGGCCGAGTTCAAAGAAAAAGTAGTGCGCGTCGACGAAGCTGATTCGACGAACACGCTCGCTAAGGAGCTGGCCTCCAGCGGACGCCTCGGACCGGTCGGTCTAGTCGTCGCCGAGTCGCAGACAGGCGGGCGGGGCCGGTTCGGTCGCCGCTGGCATTCGCCTCACGGCGGCATCTGGTTCTCTCTCGTTATTAGACCGCGCCTATCCGTCAGGGAGGCGGGAGTCGTGCCGCTGTTGGCTTCCGTGGTCACTGCGGAAGCGGTGGCTGAGGCGACCGGGCTCGATGTCCGGATCAAATGGCCCAACGATCTGCTTATAGAAGGCAAGAAAGTGGCCGGCATATTGACGGAGCTCGCGGCCGAGCTCGGTGAGATCGACTACCTGGTCGTCGGGGTAGGGCTAAATGCCAACGTCTCTTTTGACGAGCTTGGGGACTCAGATCTGGCGGCGACCACACTGATGGATGAGACCGGCCGCGCGGTCGCCCGCCCCCAGCTTATTGCCAAGATCGTCAATCGCTTCCTTTCCGACCTGGCCGGGCTCCCTAAAGACGTGGATAAAATGCTGACCCGTTGGCGCGAGCGTTCGGCCACGCTCGGCCGGACAGTCACGGTCACAGCCGCCGGCGAGGGATTCACGGGCGAGGCTGTCGATCTAGACAGCGAGGGCGGCCTGATCGTCGTGGATAAGGCCGGTACTCGTCGTGTCTTCCGGGCAGGAGAAGTGACTCTCGGAGAGCGCGTTTGACGCCGCCGGTCAGGCTCCGGGCCCATCACCTGATCTGTTTGTTCGGCTGGCGGGGAGAGGGCTACAGCCGGGAGTTTACCGATAACTTCAACGCCGTCGTCTCACGGCTGAGCGATTCAGCCCTGGTCGAGCTGGTCGACGGGGCGGACGATATCTGTGCGGCCTGCCCTAAGCCGGCCCGCGG
>JAUWIO010000095.1 GCA_030605305.1 Actinomycetes bacterium | reverse complement strand
GGGCATCTGAATTTACATCCGTGATGTGGTCTTTTCTCATTGAAATGCTAATTATTAGTCTCGATCTTCTGTTTGTCATGTTTGTCACGGCGATCATTGTCGCCGATACGGCTGCGGAAGATAAAGGAAAATCTCTTCAGGCGGCTGGGGCAATATTGTACGGAGCTACCCCTGTTCTTGTCTTTGTGCCTTTGATTGTATGTCTCCCGTATTTAGGCCCTGTGGTTCCGTTGATTGGCGTGATCCCATTACTCGCGCCTCTCTTCCTATTCGTGCCCATATTTAACTGGGCGATCATTTTGCAAAGCAAGGGCTTACGACAACTAAGCGGTCTTTCCAGCGCCCGCACAAGCTCAGTTGTCGTAACGTCGGTGATCGGCATGACAGTTTTGTTCTTATTGAGCACGATGTGGCTCGTGATCATCTTTCTTGGGATTGGCTGGCGAGGTATGTAGAGACCTACTGACTGGCCTCCCGTGGGCAATACTGGATAAGCTTCGAACTTTTCTGTTCTTTGCTAGCAGCGATGGATCTAGAACCTCTTCACTCAACTTAACCGGGCACTAGGCGCCATATCGGTCTTATGCGGCCCGCGAAGTCTCGTTCTGCTCACGCGCCCAATCCGCAAGCTGACGGTCCAACCCGAACTCATGATCCTTGAGGAAGTTCTCTGCAAAAGGCTGGAAATAAATAAGCTCATCTTTCAGATCTTTCAATAGACTAATCAATTGACGATGCCAAATATCGATCACCGCATTGCCAGTTTCAAGGGATTCGTCCCAACTGCTAGCCACGTGCCTGCACCTCTTTCTTCAGAGCATGATCAAACTTACTGTTTGTTTATTCCCAACCTGAGCCCTCTACTACTGAGCCGACAAGGGGCGCAAGTAATGAAGCCCTGCTAGAGCATTCTTGGAAAGGCATGGATTTAATTAGCGTGCGAGAGAGTGGGCAATACTGGATTTGAACCATCAGAGCAGCCCCATCTGACTCACGTGACTCAGCCGCTCACGCTTATCGCTATGAGTGCGGCGCAGGTGAGGACTTGAAGTGGCTACTTGATCTTCACCGACCATTTTCCGTCAGCCGAGATACTCAAGAAATACGGGGCGCCTCGATCTATGGACGTCACGTGCGAACCATCGAATGTGCCGATCTCATTAGTCAGCAGATCGATAAGACGGCCGTGTTCATCATGGAGCCAAACGATAAAATTTGAAGTGCCGCTGTGGGTCAGCTCGAACCGCCTTAGTCCCTTGTTAAGCCTAATGAACCGCGTGACTCTCGCCCCGCGCCCGGACAACGTCACTGGAACATTTATATTCTTTTCGGCCCTTGGTTGGGCGATAGATACGTCCCATGGTCCATCCGCGTCGACTTCCAACAAAAACTGCCCGTCTCTCTCAATGTGGGCAGCGGCGGCGGCCACTGATGCTCCTATATCGTTGGCGAGCAGCTCGACCCTCTCGCCCTTGCTGTTGCGAAGCCAGACTACGAAATTTGATTGGCCGGAATGGGTCAACTTAAAGGTGGCCAGACCCCGGCCCAGAAAGAACTTGCGCGTCGCTTGCGGACCGCTCCCGGACAAGGCAAACGGCACCGACGAGTTCCCTATCGCCAGCGCATCTATGTCGAAACGGGGCCGGCCGGGGGTCGCGAGGTTCTCGATCTTTATGAAGTGCGTGCCCCTCGATTTCCAAGTGCGGTAGTAGATGACCTGCCGGGGCTTGAACGAGTTTGCCCAGGCATCGATCGTCTGAACATGCTTTCCGTCAATGTAGATCTTTGCTCGTCCCCGATTCCTCGCTTTCGTCGATACGAGGCCGATGCTATCTCCGTAAAAACGGTACGAGATCCATGTCTTTGGTTGGGTCGAATATCTGAGGCTCCCGCGAAAAAACCGCGAGTCTTTGCTCTTGTATACGCGGGCAAAGCCGTAGCGAGCTCTCAGGAGCTGGCTCTGGTCAAAAGGGACCACTGTCTTCCTGACTTTGGACCAGCGTTGGTTGCCGGCATTGTCTTTTACGAGCGCCCGGAAGAGATAAGTGCGGCCCACCTTGCCCTCAAAATAGCCGGCAGTTGAGGTAGTATCCGTCCGCCAGTCCTGCCAGGTACCTGCCCGAGCATCCCTAACGCGTACTGTATATGATGCGATTCCATCGGACGGAGCGGGGTCTTTGGCTTTCCAGCTGACCCTGAACGTAGGCGTCTTGGATATCTTTGTCGAGATCCAGGGGACGTTGAGTGAGATAGAGGGCGCTACCGTATCCGCGGCAAATGAGATCGAAGGAGCTGCGAACAGCAGAAGGAGCAGGAGCAACAGAACAATTAGAGGTTTTCGCGACATTCTCTGGGTCCTTTCTCGTTTCAATTGAAAGGATGGCAGGCAGCTGTTTTGTATGTATGGTGATTGTAACAAGGGATCGGCGATCAGTCTACACGGGGGCTATCTGAAGCCCTTGCTTTTGCGCTGACACCTGCTGATACTGGTAGGCCATGCGCCGCTTCTTTATACATACTCGCGATATCGACGGAGATGACATGCGGATCACGGGGTCCGGTGTCCACCATATAAGGGACGTTCTGCGACTCGGGCCTGGCGCGAAGATAGTCTGTATCGATGAGTCGGCGGCCGAGCACGAAGTCACGCTGACCGAGCTCGCCGAAGACGCCGCGCTCGGTCGGATCACTCGGACGACCAGACCTGAGCAACCGCTTGTTGAGATCGCCCTCTTTCAGGGTCTCCCTAAGGGACGTAAGTTCGATTTCGTCGTCGAAAAGGCCACCGAACTAGGGGCCGACTCGATCACCCCGGTCTTGATGGAACGGAGCGTGCCCACAGGTGAAGGCGCGGCCAAGAAAACTGAGCGCTGGCAACGCGTAGCCACCGCGGCGGCGAAGCAATCGCGCCGCGCGACTTTGCCGAAAGTCGGCGCGCCTCTGGACTTCCCTGCCTTCCTGGGGGCGCTCAGTTCGTACGATCGGGTCCTACTTTTCTGGGAAGGCGCGAACGAGCCCGTCGATGAAGCTCTGAAAGACTTTCTTGGCCAATCGCTGGCTCTGGTGATCGGCCCGGAGGGCGGTCTGGCCGCCAAAGAAGTCGAGGCGCTTCTCTCAGCCGGCGCGGCGTCCGTCTGGCTCGGGCCGCGTATATTGCGGACTGAGACCGCTCCCATCGTGGCCCTGGCGGTTGTCAACCACCTGCTCCACCGCTAGGATTCGACCATGAAGACGTTCGCAATAGCGACTCTCGGCTGCAAGGTCAATCAATACGACGGTGACGACGTCCGCCGGCAGCTAAAAGGGTACGGCGAGGTCGATTTTTCCGACAGAGCCGATCTGTATATCGTCAACACTTGCGGTGTCACTGCCGAGGCTGAGGCTAAAGCCCGCCAGCTCCTGAGACGGGCCAAGCGGAACAACCCAGGCGCCTTCCTGGTTTTGACCGGATGCTTCAGACCCGAGGACCGCGATCAGCTGCGGTCGCTCGGAGTCGACCTGTTCGTCCCCAACGCGCAAAAGGCGCGCCGGGCCGAACTCCTTGACGACGAGCACGCCAGGGAGGGTGCGGACGAGACGCTGGGCTCGACGAAGCGCACCCGTGTCTTTATTAAAGTCCAAGACGGCTGCGATCAGCACTGCTCGTACTGCGCCATCCCCAGCTTTCGCGGCGCGTTAAGTAGCCGCCCGCTCGACGAAGTCGTCGAAGAAGTCCGGGCGTTGGGCGCGGCCGGAGTGCCCGAAGTCGTGCTGACCGGGATCCATCTTGGCAAGTACGGTGTTGACCTTGATGAACCGGCGGACCTGGCTGGGTTGGTGGCGGCACTACTTCAGAAGACCACTGTCCCCCGCTTTCGTCTCAGCTCCCTTGAGCCGCAGGAAGTCACAGGAGACCTTATTGAACTGATGGCATCCGAAAGACGCCTGGCGCCCCACCTCCATCTTCCGCTTCAAAGCGGCAACGACCGCATTCTGGCGCAGATGAATCGGCCGTATGACTCGGCCGGTTTCAAAGCGACTGTGTCCCGGATCGACCAAGCCGTGCCGGGTATCGGCCTAACGACCGATGTGATGGTCGGCTTCCCCGGCGAGACTGAGGCCGAATTTGTTGAGACCCTCACGCTCTTAGAGTCGGGGGGGCTCAGCCGCCTCCACGTCTTCAAGTTCTCCGCGCGGCCCGGCACACCGGCGGCGACCATGCCCGGCGCGGTGTCGGAAGCGGTAAAAAGCGCTCGGGCCTCGCGCGCCCGGGAACTGGGGCAAATTTTATTACGCGACTATTGCGCCGGTTTCGTGGACCGGATCGTCGAGACGGTCCCCGAGCCGCCGCGTGATGGAGCCCAGACCGGATTGACCGGCGAGTATCTTCGGGTAAAATTCAATCAAGCGCTCGCGCCTATCGGACGCATCTGCCAAGTACGGGTAGAAAAAAGTGAAGACGGGTTTCTATTAGGAAGGGTTCAGGATGGATGACGAATGTCTCTTTTGCCAGATCGCCTCAGGGAAGATCGCCTCAGATATCGTCTATGAAGACAACGATGTGGTGGCTTTCACTGATGTCAGTCCAGGCGCGCCGACGCACTTGCTGATCGTGCCGCGCGTCCATCTCGCCAGCCTCAACGATACTGACACGAAAGATATCGAATTACTGGGAAAGATGATGCGAGCGGCCATCACGCTCGCCAAGGAGCATGATCTAGCCGAAGGCGGCTACCGGTTGGTCATCAATACCGGCAAGGATGCCGGCCAGACCGTCGGCCACATCCACCTCCATTTATTGGGCGGACGCTCGCTTTCCTGGCCCCCTGGATAGGGGCAGCCTACTGCCCGCAAAGACCCGTGAATGGCAGCGTGCTCCCCGGGGACTCTTGGTGCGTCAG
>JAUWIO010000163.1 GCA_030605305.1 Actinomycetes bacterium | reverse complement strand
TATACGAACTTATCGTGAGGCGCTTCTTGGCTACAATGGCTCCCATCTCCAAATCCGAGTCGATGCGTATCGATATCGACGTCAAGGCCGAGCCATTCTTCGTTCGCGGCTCAAGGGTCGTGGAAGACGGCTGGCTTCGGTACTATCATTATTCGAAGAAAAAGGACGAGCTCCTTCCCGACCTCAAGGAAGGCCAGAAGGTCTCGCTCGTCGAGCGGACCGTCGAAGAGAAAGAGACGCAGCCTCCGGGTCGGTACAGCCAGGGCGGGCTTATCCAGGAGATGGAGAAGCTGGGCCTGGGAACTAAAGCCACGCGCCATGCGATCATCCATAACCTGTATAGTCGCAGCTATATGCACAGCGATCCGAGCGTCCCGACCGATCTTGGCATGGCCGTTTCCTCTTCGCTTAAGAAACACGCCGCCGCCATCTCCTCGCCCGAGATGACAGCCAAACTCGAAGCGGATATGGACAATATTTGCGAGGGGAACATGACCAGGGACGATGTGGTCGGCCGTTCCCGGGAGATGCTCGGCGATGTGATGGCGGAACTGATGAAGAATTCCGAGGCCGTCGGGGCTGAGATCCGTGAAGGTATCCAGGACAGCCGCACGGTCGGCGCCTGCCCCAATTGCGGCGAGCCGTTGCGGATAATCCGGGCCAAGAAGAGCAAGAAACGGTTCGTCGGTTGCTCAAATTATCCGGACTGTAAGACGTCTTATCCGCTGCCGCAGTATGGCGATGTCATCGCCTTGGGAACGACTTGCGACGAGTGCAGCTCGCCGAAGATAAAGGTAGTCAGTAAAGGCCGCCGCCCTTGGGAGATCTGCCTTGATCCGCAGTGCGTGACCAAGGAAGAGTACCGGAAAAAAGCAAAAGCGAAGAAATCTTGACCCAGGTCAGTCTGGCCCAATACCGCCCGACTGGAGTGCTCGCGGAGAATCTCCTCCAAATAGAAACTGTCATGGATCAAGCCGGCCAAGCCGGGAGCGCCCTCATCTGTTTCAGCCATGATTTTCTCGGACCCACCGATGATGAAGGCGCCGCGCGCGAAGTCCTCTGCGAAGGTGCCCGCCGTCACCACCTGGAAGTCCTCACGGGGCATTTAGCGCTAGGCCCCGGTAAACCGGTCCAGTCGGTGTGCATCGATCCCGGCGGCACGGTCGGCGATTCCGTCGATCCCGGCGGCACCAAAGTGATCAACACCAGCCTCGGGCCGACCATGGTCCTGACCGAGCGGCAGGCGTACGACCCGGCGATAGATCCGCTCGCCCGCGAGCTTCGCCCCAGGGTGATGCTGATGCAAACCAATGCGATCTCCCTGCTCGAATTGGAGGCCATCAAGGAGTTGGCGATAGAGCGGTCATATAACCAGGCCCACCTCATCATCTGCGCCTCCGATGTCGGTCCGTGCGGGGACGAAATGTGTCTGGGCACGAGCTTGGCCGTCTTCCAGGGCGAGATCCTCGTCGAGGCCGATGTCTCGGCCGCCGGGACTGTCGAGTTCACGGTCGACATGTCCAAGTTCATCGACTCCGATATCCTGCGCGATGCGGTAGCCATCCCCGAACTGCTCCGCCGCAAATACCACTAATTCCCTGGAACTCCCCGTAACTTTCTAGGTACAATAGGCGTCGTTATGAGTATCGAGCGATCAAAAGTAGTCATCATCGGCAGCGGCAATGTCGGTTCCAATGCCGCCCTGTTCACGGCCATGAGCGGGGCCGCCGATATCGTTTTGCTGGATATCGTCGAAGGGTTGGCCGAGGGGCGGGCCCTCGATATGAGCCAATCCCTGGCCATCATCGGCAACGACACGAAGGTGACTGGCGGGGACGATTTTGCCCTCCTGAGCGGTGCCGATATAGTGGTCGTTACCGCCGGACTCCCCCGTCAGCCCGGGATGACCCGTCTCGATCTGCTCCACAAGAACGCCGCGATCATCCGCAGCACCACTGGCCATATAAAAAAATACGCGTCCGGGGCCATCGTCATAGTTGTCACCAATCCGCTCGACATCATGACTCATCTGACCTGGCAGGAACTGGGCGGGCCGACCGAGCGGATCATGGGCATGGGCGGCCTGCTGGATTTGGGACGCTTCAACTACTTTCTTTCCGAAGCGGCCCAGGTGGCGCGGGCATCGACCGATGCGGTCGTCATCGGCGCGCACGGAGATGAGATGGTTCCGGTGACCAGCCGGGCCGCGGCCGGCGGCGTCGCTTTTAGCGATCTTCTGTCCGAAACAGAGCTGTCACAGGCCGCCGAGAGCGCCCGGGTGGGCGGCGCCCAGATAGTGGGCTTGCTCAAAAAAGGCAGCGCGGCTTACGGGCCGGGGGCCGCCATCAGCCTGATGGTGCAATCGATCATCCGTGATGAGAAGCGTGTCTTCTCGGTCTGTTCATATGCCCGCGGCGAGTACGGCCAGCAAGATATATATTTGAACCTACCGACGGTGCTCGGGGCGGGCGGCGCCGAGCGTATAGTCGAGATGGAATTGAGCACCGCGGAGACCGATGCCCTGGCGGTGTCGGCCCGGGCCGTTCGAGAAATGCTGCAAGAGGGCGGGGTATAACCCATCGGCCGCCTGGTGCGCGTCGATGAAGTAAAAGAATTGACGGCCGCCTTGTGCCTCGAGGCCAACTTCGAGGCCCGCTCCGATGTCAAAGAACACCTTCAGCAAGCCCGGGCCGCCGAGAAGAATCCGAGCGCCCGTGCGGCTATCGAGCAGCTACTGGCAAACATCGAGGCGGCCAGAGAGAGCCGGCTACCTCTTTGTCAGGACTGCGGCTATATCCCCGTCTTTGCCGAAGTCGGTCAAGATGTTGATTTCGACGGGCCGTTCGTCGAGGCTATCCAGACCGGCGTCGTTGCCGGCTACGAGCAGGGTCACTTGCGCCAATCCGTCATCCACCATGCTTTGAGTGCCCGCGCGCAGCCGGAAAAAGAGCAACCGGCCAAGGTCTATATAGAATTAGTCCCCGGGGACGCGCTGCGCTTGACCGTCATGCCTAAAGGCGGCGGTAGCGATAATGCCTGTCACCTGAAAATGATGCGCCCGACCGCCAGTGAGGACGAAATAGTCGATTTTGTGGTCGCCTCCCTTGGCGAGACCGGGGTCAATGCCTGCCCACCGCTCGTCATCGGTGTCTCCATCGGCGGCAGTTTCGATTCGGTCGCTCTGGGAGCCAAGAAGACTTTACTGAGAAACGTCGGAGAGCTTTCCAAGGACCCGGCGGCCCGGGCGCTCGAAGAAAGGAAGAGCTAATACCCGTTTGGACG
>JAUWIO010000236.1 GCA_030605305.1 Actinomycetes bacterium | reverse complement strand
GGTGCAGCCCTTTCGTAATAGCGGCTGCTAGCGGTACCAAGTAAGCTTGGTAAACCATTCACAAATATAAAGTCATTATTATAATCGCCGGAGCGCCCTTAGGCAACCGCGACGGGATGTTCTAGCTGAAGAGAGCTTCGCGCGCCTTCTTAATGGCGTCGACCGCTTCCGGGTGGCGCATGACTAGTAAGTCGGCCCCGGCCGTAAGTAGCGCCGTCGCCGTCATGATCTCCCACGAGACCGCGCGGACGCGCTGCACGCCCCACTCGTCGGTATCGCCGGTCTTCGCTTCTTTGGTCTTCCAGACCTCTAGACCCAGATTGCCGATGACCGGCATCGCCGTCATCTCATCGCCCTGCTGTAAGGCGGCCAATTTCAGTCTCTCGATAATCGTGTAGGTATAGTCCAGCCCATAACCGAGGGCGCCGGTCGACGGATCGATGATCAACCGTTCGGGGGGCATGCCCAGCTGGGTCAGGAGGATGTTCAGTTGTTTGGCGAGATTGACGTCGCACGGAGAAAGAGCGACGACATTGTGGTTAAAACCCATCGCGGCGGCGGCCACCGTCTTATAGTTATCTTCGGACGCCGGCCCCAACCCGATGTTCTTGCCTTCAGCCACTTGAGCGACCTTGGTCAGGACCTCGCTGTCCTTTTCCGCGTTGTCGGTGCCGAGCACGATCAGCGGTATCGAGATAGCGTCGAGCACCGCTTTGACCATCGCGGCCGCCTCATCGGCGCCTCTGTCATCGCCGTTCGGCTCAGTGCTGAGAAGCTGCAGGCAGATCAGTTCGGCTCCATACTCGCTCTCGCACTTTTTGGCCCAGGCCACCGGATCGTCCAGGACATCCGCAAAGGGAGCTTTAGCCTCGTCTTCCCAGTCCTGGGGGTTGTTGTCGAAGACTTCCATGGCAATGGCCGGCATATTCGGCACCTCGCCTTCGAACCCGTAAAGTGGAAACGTGCTTTCTCCACCTATCGTCACTGCTTTATCACCGGTGCCGATGGTGACGGCCACTATCTTCTTTGAATAAGTCTCTACCGGGGCTGTAAAAGCCATTTATCCTCCCTTTACTCGACTGATTTTATTTCTTACCGGCCGCGCGCGCCTTGGCCGCGGCAACAGTATTACGCATAAGAATGGCAATAGTCATCGGTCCCACTCCGCCGGGAACGGGCGTGATGGCCGAAGCGACTTCCTTGACGGCCTCGAAATCGACATCGCCGCACAGGCCCTCATCGGTCCGGTTCATGCCGACATCAATAACAGCGGCGCCCGGCTTGACCATGTCGGCGGTGATAAACTTCGGTCTGCCGATAGCGGCTATCAATATATCGGCCCGTCTGGTCTCGGCCGCCAGATCCTTCGTGCGTGAATGACATATCTCGACGGTCGCATTGTTGTGCAAGAGCAACATCGCCGCGGGCTTGCCGACTATATTACTGCGGCCGACGACGACGGCATGGGCGCCGGATATCTCGATATCGTAGCGCTTGAGGAGTTCGATGACTCCGCTCGGAGTGCATGACTCAAAGACAGACTCGCCGATCATCAGTTTGCCGACGTTGAGCGGGTGGAACCCATCGACGTCTTTTTCCGGGTCGATAGCGAGCAAGACTGCGTGTTCATCTATCTGCTCAGGCAGGGGCAGCTGGACGAGGATCCCGTCGACTTTATCGTCATTGTTGAGGTCGTCGACGAGCGCCAGCAGTTCCTCCTGGCCCGTGTCGGCTGGAAGCTGGTGTTTGACCGAGCGGATACCGATCAGTTCGCAGGCCTTCTCTTTATTCTTTACATATACGTGAGAAGCGGGATCGTCTCCGACCAGGACCACCGTCAGACCCGGCTCGATGCCGGTCTTCTTTAGCTCGGCGACCTCTTCGGCCAATTCCGCCTTGATATCAGAACTTATTTTCTTGCCGTCTATGATCGTTGCCGACAATACGACCTCCCTGTGCCGCCTTCGCATATATCCCCCGAACGCGTAGCAAGCTAAAGTCGCCTAGCGCTGGGCAAACTATCCAGAATTAGGTTGCATAATACCCGAGTATGCCCAGAAAAACTAGAGAGAAGGCGGATGACCGTCGAGGTGACTCCCTATGTTTACTTGGCGAGCGCCATCTTGTCGGTGATGCGATCGAGTATCTTGTCGGCCGCCTTCACTGCCCGAGAATCATCGGGTAGTTCCAAGAGCGAGCGGTCCGCCAGGTCGAATTCGACGATCGTGTCATCAGCCGGGATGACGCCTACCACCGGCAACTCCCGCTTCTTGGCTTCGGCCAGGGCCGCTTCGGTCATGGCCTCATTATGTAGACGATTGAGAACCAGGCCCATGTCGCCGACTTCAGCTTTGATCTCATG
>JAUWIO010000097.1 GCA_030605305.1 Actinomycetes bacterium | reverse complement strand
TGGCCGTGTTTGTGAAGGTCTCGACGTAGCCGTTTATCAGAGCATCGAGAATCTCACGGCTCTGGTCCCCGATCTCCTCGCCGAACAGGACCTTGTTGCGTTGTTCGTAGATCACTTCTCGCTGTTTGTTCATGACGTCATCGTATTTGAGGACGTGCTTTCGGGCTTCGAAGTTTTGTCCCTCGACTTGCTTTTGGGCCGTCTCGATCGAGCGGCTGACCATGCTGTGTTCGATGGGCACGTCGTCCGGTATGCCGAGGCGCTCCATGAGCCCGCCGAGGCGCTCCATCTGGCCAAAGAGGCGCATCAAGTCATCTTCCAGGGAAATATAGAACTGGGATGAACCGGGATCGCCCTGGCGTCCTGATCGGCCCCGGAGCTGGTTGTCGATCCGTCTTGATTCATGTCGTTCGGTCCCCAGGACATGGAGCCCGCCGACTTCGACGACCCCTTCGCCCAGGACGATATCCGTTCCGCGTCCGGCCATATTTGTGGCGATGGTCACGGCTGCCGGTTGTCCGGCCTCGGAGACTATCTCTGCCTCCCGCTCGTGGTGTTTGGCATTGAGGACCTCGTGTTTGACGCCCCTCTTCTTAAGCATGCTGCTTAGGAGCTCCGATCGCTCGATCGAAATAGTGCCGACCAGGACCGGCTGTCCCTGCTTGTGGCGGATAACGATATCATCGATGACCGCTAAGTACTTGGCTTTCTCAGTTTTATAGATCCGATCCGATGCATCGTCGCGGATCATCGGCATGTTGGGCGGGACGACCACAGTCTCGAGCTTATATATCTCGCGGAACTCGTTCGCTTCCGTCGCCGCCGTACCCGTCATGCCGGCCAGTTTGTCGTAGAGGCGGAAGTAGTTTTGCAGTGTGATCGTCGCCAGTGTCTGGTTTTCTTCCCGGATATTGACCTTTTCCTTGGCTTCGATCGATTGGTGCAGGCCCTCGCTATATCGGCGCCCCTCCATCAACCGCCCGGTGAACTCATCGACGATGATGATCTCGCCGTCTTTTATCACATAATCGACGTCCTTGCGGAAAAGACCGTGGGCCTTGAGGGCTTGGTTGAGATGGTTGACCAGCTGAGAACTCGTATTATCGTAAAGGTTATCGATCTTCAATGCTTTCTCGACCTTAGTGACGCCGACCTCGGTCACAGCCACGGTCTTCATTTTCTCATCGACCTCGTAATCCTCGTCGCGGTTGAGGCGGGGCACGATCTTCGCGAATGTACGATAAATGTCGGCTGCCTTTTCGGCGGCCCCGGAGATGATAAGGGGCGTTCGAGCTTCATCGACGAGGATGCTGTCGACTTCATCGACGATACTGAAGTGGTGGCCGCGCTGGACCATTTCGCCGGCGTCGACGGCCATATTATCCCTCAGGTAATCGAAGCCGAACTCGCTGTTTGTGCCATACGTGACATCGGCTTGATAGGCAAGGCGGCGGAAGGCCGGTTCCATCTGGTTTTGCAAGAGCCCGACTTTGAGCCCCAGCCATTCGTAGATCTGGCCCATCCACTCGCTGTCGCGTTTTGCCAAGTAATCGTTGACCGTGACAAGGTGGATGTTTTCTCCGGTGAGCGCTTCTAGATAGCCCGGTAAAGTGGAGACAAGCGTCTTGCCTTCACCAGTTTTCATCTCCGCGATATTCCCCTGAAAGAGGACGATCCCGCCCATGAGCTGAACATCGAAGTGACGCATGCCCAGCACCCGCACGGATGCTTCCCGCACGACGGCAAAGGCCTCCGGGAGGAGTTCCTCGACGGTCTCGCCTTCATTCAATCGAGCGCGGAGCTCCGGCGTCTTCGCCTGCAACTCGGAATCACTCAGAGCCGCGATCTCCGGCTCCCATTCGTTGATAGCTTCGACCTGTTCTTCTAGTGCTTTGAATTTTCTGCCTTCGCCGAGGCGAAGAGCTTTTGAAAATAGATTTCGCATACGGATGATTCTAGCACCAATAAGGCGGTCGAGAAATCAGGCAGCTCTTCGCCCGACCGGGTGCTGACGCCTCTTTCCTTTATACATCATGCCGCTATAGATGAGCACAAAAACCCCGGCGCTCAAAAAGATGTCGCCGGGACTGACCAAGCCGCTGAAAGCCCCGGGCAGCGGCCAGGTTATTATATCCCCCACCCACGGCACCCGTGTCGCTTCGGAGATGGGGATGTGGATGAGGTCAGCCGCCGCCGCCGGGAGTGCCGCGGCTTTGACCGGCATACCGCGATTGGCCGCGATCACCACCAAGTTCAGGAAGACCCCCGTGGTCATCACGACAATGGGCACAGTCTTTTCATTGAGGAGCAGCGCCAGGAGGAGGAGGACAAATGAGGCGACTAATATGGCCGGCGCCGCTTCCGGACGGAGTCGGCCGGCTGCCGGCAGGCCCAATTGGGTTACGAGGGCGATGAAGATCAGCCCGGAGCCGCGCAATTCCAGGTCGTTCAGGCGCGGGAGGCTGCCGCCAAAAACCAGGCCGACGATGATCGCGACAATGATGACTTCGAGTAACATTACCAGGTCGTGACGACTAGTCGCTGTTGGCGCTTTAAGACATTTATTAGTGCCCTGATGACTTTCGGGTCGAACTTCAAGGCCTCTTTCTTTATCTTAGCGACGGCCTGGTTGGGGGAGAGGCGGCGCTCCGCCAATGTGGTCTGGGTCAACTGGTCAAAATAGTTGGCTAGGGCGATTATCCTGGCTTCGACCGGATGACGCTGATCGGTATCGGATGCCCCTTCATATGGAAAGTGGTGCTTTCGGACGATATCAGCGAATTGTTTCAAGAATTCGACTTGCTCCAGTATCTCGGCGCCGATCTGAGCGTGCGGGGCGATCCCATCGACGACCCGCGTGGAATCGAGCAGGGCGTCGAAGGAGTCCACATCCAGACCGAGCTTGCCGATATCGTGGAGGAGTGCAGCATAGCCAAGTGACTCCAGGCGCTCGCCATGGAAACCGAGCTCTCTCCCTATGTCGATAGAGAGGTCGGCTACCCGCTCGCTGTGACTTCGCTGGTGGTAGTCTTCGACCTGGATGGCCCTCGTGAGTGCCGAGATCGTATGCCGGTAGGTGTTCTTGATGTTCAGGACCAGTTCGAACGAGTAGTGGACGACTACTAGCGGCAGTCCGAAGAGGAAGACGCCCCACAGCTCCATCGACGGGTACATGATCGACATCAACACACCGATGGAGGCGAGAGAGAAATAGATCGGCCCGATCAGGGTCAAAGAGCCCAGAAAGGCCGGCACAAAGGGGAGCGAGCGGCGCTGGCTCATCGAGAATTGGTCGAATGCGATCTCCAGGACAAAGAAAGTAATGCACATGGCCAGAGCCAAAAGGAGGTCCCAGCCGAGCAAGTTCAGCGCCAGATCGGGGTCGGAGGCGTTGACGTACCGCCCGCCCATCCACAAGCTGGCCACGTAAATAATGATCGACCTCTGGGCGACCGGAAGGAGTATGTTCTTAAAACCGCTGCTTTGGTCGCGGCTGACTTCAGCGATGATAATACCGCCGGCGGCAATGATCAACACTGCCGGTTGCGGGAAGAGCAACGCGGTGGCGACGATTATGGCAGCATCGAGTGTGACCCTGTCGCCCTGGGGCAGCTCGACATCGGCGATTCGAATGAGGGCGACGATGACCATGAAGACCACCAAGGCCAGCAACGAGATCTCGCCGAGGTCGATCATTCGCCCTTCCGCCCCCAAGAGCGTCAGTCCAATCGCTAGGATGAGCAGATTGATGAGCGTCAAGGATGTATTCTTAGACTTCATTGAATTGCAACTGCCCCTCGGGTACTTCCAGTGCTTGCGGGGAATAATCGATTGCCCTGAGGAAAGCCTCGACGATCTTAGGATCGAAGTGGCTTCCGCTACAGTCGACCAGCTCCTGGCAGGCGGCGTCATTCGGCAGTCTCGCCCGGTAAGGCCGCGGAGAGGTCATCGCGTCATACGCGTCAGCGACGGTTAGGATCCTGGCTAAGTAGGGGATCTCTTCTCCGGCGATCCCGTCGACGTATCCAGTCCCGTCATATCGCTCATGGTGGTGGAATATGACGGGTACGACCTGGCTCAAGAAACTGACTTCGCGTAAGATCAGCGCGCCGGCTTCCGGGTGGAGCCTGATGCGCTGGCGCTCATCTTCGTTGAGCTTGCCGGGTTTTCGCAATATATATCGGGCGGTGCCGACTTTACCGATATCGTGGAGGACCCCGGCATACCTCAAAGTCTCCAGAGCTTCTTCGCCGAGCTTCAGCTGTTTGCCGATGATCTCGGCCAGTTTAGCGACCCGCTCGGAGTGACCCCGCGTATATGGGTCTTTTGCCTCCAGGGCGGCGATGAGCGACTGGATCGTGCCCAGATAGGTCCCTCGAAGGCGCATGTAGACCTGGAATGTCTGACGCGCCACGATCAGCGGCGCGAAGATCAAGACGACTCCGATATACCCCGCAGCCATGAATATCTCGGCGATAGCCAGATCGAGGGGGGCTAGAGTAAAAAAATTAGGTATGGCCCAGCGGACGTTGATCAACCACACATCAAGGGGTCGCATTTTCTCGGCCAATCCGATAGCGATCGAGACGAGCAAGGTATTAGTGAGGAAGAAGGCAGCGACAGAGAGGGAGATCGGTACGAGCAGAAAAGGGAAGTCCATCAGGTTGAAACCCCGCCCCGCCTCGGTCAGGATGACCCCGCCGGTAGCTATATATGTCCAACCGGCTGCCGTAGCTGAGAGCGCGTATTGCGAACCGTTAAAGATCCAGCGAATGGGCTCTGTCCCTCGCTTCATATCCCGCCAGACAAAGGCCGCGAAGACCGACGAAAGGGCGGCCAGCGCGGGACCGTAGAGGACCATCGCCGC
>JAUWIO010000098.1 GCA_030605305.1 Actinomycetes bacterium | reverse complement strand
GGCCACAGTGCGTTCAACGGCATGCCCGTGATCTCTTCGCGTTTCAAGCCCAACAAGCCCTCGGCCCCCTTGTTGGCTTCTGAAACCAGAAGGCCTTCGAGGTCTATAAGCAAGATGGCGTCATTGGCGGTCTCGATCAATTTGCGATATTTTTGTTCCGATTCACGCAGAGCTGCTTCGGTACTCCGCCTCTCTGAAAGGTCGCGAATTGTGGTCATCGCTAACAGTCCAGCCCGATTCTTGATCGGCGCCAGCGTTACTTGCACCGGGACCTCGACCCCGTCGCGCCGCACGGCGAAAGCATCGAGATGTATCGGGCGCATCGCTCTCTTCCCGGGGGAGTTGAAGTAGGCATGACAGGACGAAACGTGGCGTCCTTGATACCTTTCGGGGACCAGGCTCGAGAGCGGTTCCTCCACCATCTCCGCCCGGTGGTACCCAAAGAGCTTTTCGGACTCGGCGTTCGCGAAGACGATAATGCCCTCAGTGTTTACAAGAAGTATAGGATCCGGGCTCATCTCTAGGAGATGTGCCGAGCTATTGAAATCCATCGATCGCGGCGGCACCTGGTCTGTGTCATCGCTCAAGCTTGAACCCCCTTTCCCGAGGCCAATGACCTGCATCCGGTCGGTCATACTTTATTCCCCACCTTCGCCGTCGCCTACAAATTGAAAACCGGCCGGAAAAAGCCTAGAATCACAGGAAGGCATTAGGGGGATCTGCCTTTGTCAAAACAGGCCTGGCGGCTAGCTTCAGTTCTAATAGATATCTTCTTCATCAACGTCAGCATGGTGCTGGCGTTTCTCATGCGCTTCGGCGGTGCGCTGCCCGCTTTCAACTTTCGCGCCTATACGAACCTGGCCGTCTTCATCACGCTTATTCAGATAGTCTTCCTGTATATCTATGATCTCTATAAGCCGGAGCGCAATGAAGGTTTTGGCAGCATCCTGACGTCCATTCTCAAGGCCGTCACCCTAGGGGCGATCTTCACGGCCAGTCTGACCTTTTTTGTTCGCTTTTTCTCTTTTCCCAGGCTCGTATTCCTAATATCTTGGTTGCTGATGGTCGTGGCTCTGACCGCGTGGCGAGTTATCGGGACGTCTGTTTTCCGCATCAACTGGCCGGAGCAGCGCATTCTCGTAGTCGGCACGGGCGATCTGGCAAAACAAGTCATTGCCGAGCTGAAAAGCCGCCGCGAGTGGGGCTATCATGTGGTCGGCGCCATCGGACGGCAGATCGATCAAGTGGGGCGCAAGATACACGATGTCGAGGTGATCGGTGTCTTGACCGATATCGTCCCGCTTGTGAGCGATCGGCGCATCGACCGCATGATCGTCACCACGCCCATTCGCCAACGCGAACTGTTGGAGGATATGGCCCGCTCGGCTGAGACCGACGTCAAAGTCGAGATAGTCCCCGATCTCTACGAGATACTCATCGGGAGGGTCGATTACACGCTACTCAGCGATATTCCACTGATCGAAGTGACCAAAGATCCGACGCCGAGCTGGGTTTCGTCGTTGAAGACGGTCATCGACAAGATCTCGGCTCTGGTTCTTCTGGTTCTCGCTTTGCCTCTCATGGTCTTATTCGGCTTCCTGATCAAAGTGACATCCCCGGGCCCGGTCTTCTTTTCACAGGAGCGGGTCGGCCGGAACCGCAAACCATTTAGGATCCATAAGTTCAGGACGATGATCGACGACGCCGAGGCGAAGACCGGCCCCGTCCTGGCCACGACCGGCGACAAGCGGATCACGTCTCTGGGTCGGTTCATGCGGCGCTATCGGGTCGATGAGCTGCCGCAGCTGTTCAATGTCCTGGGTGGGTCCATGAGCTTCGTCGGACCCCGCCCGGAGCGCGCGTTCTTCATCGAGCAGTTCTCATCACAGATCCCCGGTTATTCCGAGCGGTTTCGGGTCAAGCCGGGACTCACGGGGTTGGCTCAGGTGAGCGGCTCATACGCGACGACTCCTGAGAATAAACTCAAATATGATTTAATATATATCTATCATCAGTCATTCTTCCTGGATTTAAAAATTATATTTAGTACAATCAAGGTCGTGTTGACGGCCAGCGGGTCGCAGTAGTATGGGAAAAAAGAAGCAATCAAAGAAGAATATCTCCTCGAAGCCGGCTAAACCGGTTGAGAAGTACCTGCCCCAAGACGACTGGTTGGTCTGGCTCATCTTTGCCATCCTGGTCTTGGTGCCGTTAGTCATATCGAGGGTTTCCTTCGATCAATTCGACATTATCAAGATGGCGGTATTCAAGGTCATTATCCTGGCGCTGGTCATCATCTGGATATCCAGGATGTTGACCAGTCCCAAGCCGATAATGTGGAGCTGGCGCGAGGGCCTGCTCGTCCTCTTCCTCATTGTTGGAGTGATGTCGGTACTGACGTCTATACACATCCCCACCGCTTTACACGGCAAGTACAAACGCTATGAGGGGTTTCTCACGTTCGTCTCATATATCAGTGTTTATTTTATAGCGCTGCAGACCTTCCGCAAACGCGGCCAGGTGCGCACCCTGTTGGAAGTGATCACCTTCACGGGGGCGATCGTCTCTTTTTATGAGATCTTGCAGTTCATCGGCCTCGACCCGATCAATTGGGGCGATGTTCCGTTCGAGCAGCGGCGCAGTTTCTCGACGTTCGGCAACCCCGATCTCTTGGCCGGCTACCTGGTACTGGCCTTACCCTGCGCCCTGGTGATGTTCTTCGACGATACCAATCGGCGCTGGCTGCACGGGGGCGGCTTTTTTATAATCGCGGTCGGCCTGATCACCGCCCTGACTAGAAGCGGCTGGATAGGGGCGATAGTCGGGATCGTGGCTACCCTCATCCTCGTGGGGCGCGCGCTCAAAGAGCATCGGCGCGAGCTGGCGATCGTTGGAGCGGCTTTTGCCGTTGTGCTCGTCGCGGTCAGCATTTATTCCGCGAGCGTACCGAGCTTGAGTGTGACTAAGAAGTTCAAGGGGGCTTTCACTTTGAGCTCTGGAACGGCGGCCAATCGCTTTGAGATATGGAAGGCCGGCTGGTTCATGGTGAAGGAGCGACCGCTTTTCGGCCAGGGACTAGACACCTACCGTCTGGCTAGCGAGAAACATGAAACCAAGAGGTATGTGTCGCTTGTCAGAGGCGGCACGGTCTCCGATAACGCCCATAACTACTTCATCCAGCTGGCCGCCGGCGGCGGACCGCTTGCGGCTGTCCTGATGTTCGGATTCTTCTTTGCCTGGATCTGGCGCATGGTGCAAGTCCGGCCGCGGGCCCCGGATGAGTCATCCCGTCTCTATATCATCGGCGGCGCGGCGGGAGCGCGGGGGTATTTGGCGACGATGATGTTCGGAATCAGCATAGTCGGCGCGACTTCGACCTTTTGGCTGTTGATGGGGGCGCTCTCCGGCTACACATCGAGGCTGACACCCGAATACAAGCGCGCCGACGCAGCCCGCTGGAATCAGGGGGCCAAGATGGCAGCATCCTTGTCCCTGCTCTTGGTCTCGCTGGCCATTGCCGGTTTTTCGGTAGCCATGTACGTTGGAGATATCTATTTTGTCCAGGGACTCAAGGCCCAAGGCAGGAACGTGGCTGAGAGCCACGCATATATGGACAAGGCCCGCCGTCTATATCCAGGAAATGGCCGGGTGCCTTCCCGTCTCGGACAGATATATCTCAATTGGGCCAATCAGGCGATAAACGCGAAGAATACAGAACAGTTTCAGCTTGCTATAGACAGGTCCATTGAATCATTCAAGATCGCGGTGGAGGCCGAGCCCCTTGAGGCCGACTACAAGGTCTTTTTGGCCAATGCCTACGGCAATCAGGGCAAACTGGATGAAGCCATTTCGGTCCTGGAAGAGGTGATCGACCGCCGCCCGTACACTGTGCCCGGAAACTACCTGGCCGGACAGTTCAAAGAGCGGGCGAACCGCAAGCAAGAGGCTATTGCCCATTACGAGCTGGCCTATGAGTTGTCACCAAACTATATGAGCCTCCCAAGTATGTTGGCGAAGCTTTACCAGGAAGTCGGCAACCAGGCTAAGGCCGCCGAATATCAGAAGATCGCTGCTGAAGCGGCCAAGCAGTGACCGCAAGTATAATTGATATTTAGCTCCGAATAGCGTAGATTATCTTAAAGGTAATTGACTTATGGCTAAAGATATGAGCAACACAAAAGTACCGCCGACGACCATCGCTAGGTTGCCGATCTACCTGCGGTGCCTTCAGGATGCTCGCGGTAGGCGGGTCGACCTTATCTCCTCGTTCGAGCTGGCGGAATTGACCGGCAGAAACGCGGCGCAGCTACGAAAAGACCTCTCTTATCTAGGGGAGTTCGGGACTCGCGGTGTCGGCTACGAGGTCGATGAGCTGATCAGCCAGATCAGCAAGTGGCTGGGGACAAGCACGGTCCGGCCGGTCGCCGTTGTCGGTATGGGGCGGTTGGGCCAAGCTCTCTGTAATTATCAAGGCTTCTTGGATAAAGGGTTCACGATAACTCGCGTCTATGATGTCGATCCGGACAAGGTCGGCAAGTCGATAGCGGGGGTCGAGATCGTCCATATTGATAAGATAGAGAAAGTAGAGCCCGGCGGGATAGGCGTCATCGCTACGCCGGCCGCCGGAGCACAGGAGGCGGCCGAGAAGTTGGTGGCTGCCGGCTTCAATGCCATCTTAAACTTTGCCCCGGTGAATATTGAGACAGGCCCCGATATCTGCGTTCGCCATGTTGATTTTGCTTCCGAACTCCAGATAATAGGTTTTCATCTAGCGCAAAAAGAAGAACGATTTCCCGCGCCCTGTTACGACGATTGCTGCGATTAGACCCCGACCGACCCCTTTACTGAAT
>JAUWIO010000164.1 GCA_030605305.1 Actinomycetes bacterium | reverse complement strand
CCAAGGATACGAGCCGGCTATCGGGGGCACTGAATATCTTATCCAGCGGGTCTCAGAAGAGTTGGTCAACACTTTTCGCGACGAGGTCACTGTTTATACGACGAACGCCTACAATTGCGAGGCTTTCACCAACCCGGGCACCAAAGTGATGCCCGCCGGCGAAGAAGTCATCAAGAATGTCAGGGTCAAGCGATATCCGGTATTCAATCGGTTGTCACCGGCTCTGAATGTCGCTCAAAAAGTCGGTTTTCGCTTCCGTTTGCCGCGAAACGATCTTATACGCACCGCCTACAGCGGCCCGCTGCTTCCCGGGCTATGGTCTGATCTTAGCCGGGTCGACGCCGATGTCGTGGCGGCGTCTTCTTTTCCGCTCATGCATATGCACTACGCCGGGATCGCCGCCCGCCGGTCGGGCGCCGCCCTGGTTCTCCATGGCGGGCTGCATCCTGATGACGCCTGGGGGTTCGATCGATCGGTCATATATAAAGCGATCGCCAAGGCGGATGCGTACATCGCCAATACCACCTTCGAGCGGGATTTCCTCCTTGGCAAAGATATCGAGCGCGAGAAGATACATGTCATCGGTGTCGGCACCGATCCGGAGAAGTTCGCCGGGGTCGACCCTTCCATAGTCCGGGAACGGCTCGGTTGGCAAGATGATCCGATCATCGCGTTCGTCGGGCAACAGGGGGGCCACAAGGGGATCGAGACGTTGCTGAAAGCGATGCCTTTAGTCTGGCGTCAGTTGCCCGAAGCAAAGCTGATCATTGCCGGCTCGCGAACGAATTACTCTGCTGTCCTCGACGGTCTGATCGAGGGATTCGGGCCGGCCGAGCAAAAGCGGGTCGTGACGATACCGAATTTCGAGGAGAGGGAGAAAGCGGAGATCATCGCGGCCGCCGATGTCTTCGCCTCGCCGTCGGGGTTCGAGTCGTTTGGGATAACTTACCTGGAGGCGTGGGCAGCGGGCAAACCGGTCATCGGTTGTCGCAGCGGCGCCGTTCCTTCGGTCATCACCGATGGACAAGACGGCATCTTAGTGGATTACAAAGACGACCACGAGTTGGGCGGAGCGCTTCTCGAGCTTCTCTTTGATAGGCGCTTGCGGGACACGTTGGCTGCCAATGGCCAAAAGAAAGTAATGGAGAACTATACATGGAAGATAGTGGGCGACCGGTTCCGCGCCGTCTATGCAAAGGTTGTCTCGTGAGCGCTCCCGAGCTCCGCTATACGGCCGATCCCCGGTATCGCACCAAGCGGACTAGTAGCGGATATTACCTGCGCCACCAGAACGGCGCTCGCATCAAGACCGACCGGGTGATCAATCTTATATGGGAAACAGCCCAGGGGTCTACGGCCGCCGAGATCCAGTCGGCGCTTGAAGGGCGCACGCACATCTCATCGTGGCTTCTCGGGATCATCCTTGAGTTGATGGGGGTCGCCGAATTGCTGAGAATCGACCCGGCGCCGCAGGCTCCGACTCGGCCCGAACCACCGGCTTCCGGCCCCAAAGTATCGATCATAATCGTCAACAAGGACGGCTCGGAACACCTGAGCACGCTTTTGCCGTCGATCCTGCGTCAAGACTACCCGCAGATAGAGCTGGTGATGGTCGATAATGGTTCACAAGACGACTCGGTCGAACTGGCCCGCAGGTTCGTTTCCGACGCGAAGATCATCGAATTGAAGGAGAATATCGGTTTTTCAGCCGGAAATAACGTCGGCATCGAGCAGGCGACCGGGGACTATTTCTTCTTGCTTAACAACGACACCGAACTGGCTGACGATGCTGTCTCGCGTCTGGTTGAGGCAGCCGCGGGACGAGACGATATCGGGGCCGTTGTCCCGAAGATGTTTTTGTGGCGATTGCCGCGGTTCCTAAATGGGATCGGGAACACCGTGCGGAATCGCGGTTGGGGCGGCGACAACTTCTTGGGTCATCTGGATATCGGCCAGTTCGATGACGTAGAGGAGGTCTTCAGCGCCTGGTGCGGGGCTGTATTAATACCGAGGGCGGCTTTCGAACGGGTCGGTCCGCTCGATCCAAAGTACATGTTCTATTATGAGGACGTAGACTGGTCATTCCGGGCTCGCCTGCTCGGATTGAAGATCGTGACGGCGCCCGGGGCGGCTGTTTTTCACAAATTCAGCGCCAGCATGGATAAGCTGGAACCGACTTTCAAGTGGCGCCTGGGCATCAGTAATCGTTGGCGGTTTATCACTAAGGCGTTGTCCAAGGGCGCCTGGCTCAACTTCGCTCGCTCGTACGCCAAAGAGGATTTCCGGGGCTTTTTACGCAGCATCAAGCATCATGATTGGCCGATGTCCCGGACCTACCTTAGCGCCTGGTGGCGAGTTTTCATCAGCCTGCCGGGGATCCTTCTGGCCCGTCGCCCTATTCAAGCGGGGCGGGTCGCCGCCGATGTCGATATCTTCGAGTACTGGGCGAAGTTGCCGCCGCTCGTCCAAGACGGTAACCCGGTCTTCGATCTGGCTACGGTGAGGCGGATATACGTCCATGCGCTGGGAGCAAGACCGAGCGCCTCAGTCGCTCAGCCCGAAGAGGGGTTCGAGCTGAGCATGGACGCGTGAGATTGGACTATAATGCAACCGATGAATCGATATCCTGATGACAGGCGACACACTGTACCAGCGGTCCCTAAGGGAGTGACCGCTTGAAAGTCACGACCATAGGGTCCGGGTATGTTGGTTTGGTGACTGCCGCCTGTTTGGCCCATATCGGCCATGAAGTCTGGGCGGTAGACATTGATGAATCTAAGATAGCGGAGCTCCAGGCCGGGCGGGTACCCATCTACGAGCCGGGCCTCGACGATTTGATCGCGGCCAATGTCAAAGACGGCCGCCTCATTTTCTCCGCTGATGTTGTCGAAGGCATCGGGCACGCCGATATTGTCTTTATCACCGTCGGGACACCTTCGGACGATAGTGGCGCGGCGGACATGTCGAGCGTCAAGGCCGTTGCCAAGACCATCGCCGCCGGTCTCGACCGCTATAAGGTGCTGGTCAATAAGAGTACGGTACCGGTCGGCTCCACGGTGCTGGTGGCCCAGGTCGTCGAGGAGAACCTGAAAGCCCCCCGTGAGTTCGATGTTGTTTCCAACCCCGAGTTCCTTAGAGAAGGGTCGGCGGTCGAGGATTTCCTCCACCCTGATCGAATAGTTGTCGGCACCACCAGTCAAAAAGCGGCCGGAATGATGAATGAGCGCTACCGGTCGCTCAACGCGCCGATGGTCATCACCGATCCGGCGAGCGCTGAGAT
>JAUWIO010000217.1 GCA_030605305.1 Actinomycetes bacterium | reverse complement strand
GTCTCGATTCCGGCGGTCTTCGCCCTAGGGTTCTGGTTTTTAGAGCAAGTGATCAGCGGTACGGGGGCGCTGGCCGCAACGACCGCCTCGGCCAATATTGCCTGGTGGGCGCATATCGGCGGATTCATAGCCGGTATGGTCATCGTCAGGTTCTTTGGCGGCCGGCGCGAGCGTTTTCAGCCCACTCGCTACTAGAGGTTCTCTTTAGCTTCGGGTTTTTTCCCTTGGCTTGAGCGGAATACATATAAGCTGGAAAAGGTTAGTGAGAGGGTGGTTAAAACGGAGAAGATCTCTGAGCAAGACTTAAAAGAGCTGACCAAGTTCAGTCCCGATGATGGGCTAGTGGTCAGCCTTTATCTAGATGTCGATGGGGCTAAGTATCCGCGCATATTAGAGTGTGAAAAGATCCTGCACGCGCTTATCGACCAGGCGAAGCAGGATTGGGTCGAAGGCGATCAACTCGCCGATAAAGACCAACGAAAGGGCGTCGCCCGGGACCTCGGGCTGATCCGTGATTTTATCAACGGGCAATGGCAGCGCAACGGCACTAAAGGGTTGGCCATTTTCAGTTGCCTGGACGAGGGCTTCTGGCAGATATATGAACTACCTGTCAGCGTTCCCTCGGCCCTCATCGTGGGGCGCGAGCCATACGCGAAGACATTGACGGCGGTCCTCAACAAGTACGCGCGGCTCTGTGTGGTCAGCGTGGACCGTAAGAAGTCCCGACTCTTTACGGTATATTTGGGGACTATTGAGGAAGAACAAGGTGTTTTTGTCGACGAATGGGTGCCCGATCAGGTCAAAGCGGGCGACTGGGCGGCCCTGCGCCAGTCGCGGATCGCCAGGCATATCGATGATCACGTCATGCACCATCTCAAAGACATAGCAGCCGTCACCTACGATACGTTCTTGGAAAATGACTGCGAGCATCTGGTCTTCTCCGGCCATGTCGAGACCTTGCCCAAGTTCAAGCAAGTGCTCCATCCGCACCTCAGGGAGCGGGTAGTCGGCGAGTTTTTTCTTGACCCGGACGCGCCGCCGCAAGACTTTTTGGAGCACACTTTGCGCATCGAGGAGCAGGTCCGGGAAGAGTTCGAGGGGGCCTTAGTCCGCCATCTGGAAGACGAGTCCGCCCCGGGGGGATTGGGTGTCAGGGGCCTGAGCGAGACGCTGGCCGCCCTCGTCCGCGGCCAGGTGGATACCCTGCTCATAGCCGAAGGTTATACCGACTCGGGATTCGTTTGCTATACTGACCATTACCAGGCGACCGAAGCCGGCGACTGTCCGGTCTGCGGGCGGTCTCTCAGCGAGGCGGCCGATGTTATCGAGGATATGGTCCAGCTGGCTATAAATCAAAATGTTCAAGTTGAGTACATAGCTGCCGACAATCCGTTTTCCGAGCGCGATAGAGTCGGCGCCCTGCTGCGCTATGCGCAACCGCGCGCGGCTGCCGGGTAAGGCGGGACAATCCCTGGAGGAGAGATGAGAGAAGTTTCCGGTCGAGGTCGAGGCGGAACAGTCAGTGGACTGGATCCAAATGTCGCGGCGGCATTATCGTATGTTTTAGGCTGGATAACCGGTCTCATTTTCGTCCTGATCGAGTCAGAGAACCGGTTTGTCCGGTTCCACGCCTTACAATCCATCTTCTTTAGCATCGCGGTTTTGGTGCTTTATGGGGGCTTGGGTGCTTTCCTCGCGCTCTTCCAGGCCGTGCCCGGCGTCAATGTCGTCATGGGGATCCTGGGGGCTCTTGTCTCATCGCTTCTCGGCATAGCCGTCTTCGTGGTCTGGATCATTTTAATGCTCCGGGCCTATCAGGGAGAGCGGTATAAGTTGCCCGTCGTGGGCGACATAGCCGATCAAAACGCTTAGCTCCCGCGTTTACCTCAGCGCGGTGATCACTACAAAAAAAACGCGGCCCGAAGGCCGCGTTTTTTTCATCTGATGTTCGTATATTCTTAGTGGAGCGTCTGTGACTCGCTGCCCGGATCAACCAAGCAACTGATCTGCTCCTGAATGATCTGGATCTCTAAATCTACTGCTAGAGGCACCTCTTTGTTGACATAAAGTTGCTTGAGGCTCTCCAGTCTGGACTTGAGGTTCTTAACACGGCCTTCCAATGATTGAGCCATGTTGATCTCTCCCTTCCCCGCCGGATTCCCAACGGAGATTAAATTATATATTGGCTCAATACACGGGTCAAGAAGTCTGCAGGCCCTCAGTTGAGCGGCTGCTTTTGTTTACTGACCCGGTCGCGAAGGCCTGTCGATATCCATATTTTTCCATTGTCATCGACAAAGATAGCTTCGACCGTCGGCGTTCTCTCGACTAATTCCATCGCCTTTTTTCGCCCCAGCCCCGCGAGGCCGGTCGAGAGGGCATCGGCGTAGGCGGCGCTTTTTTCAGTGACCACGGTCACGCTCATGAAGCCCGGCGCCGGCAGTCCGGTCTTCGGGTCTAGGATGTGGTGATACCGACGCCCGTCCACGGTCATGGCCCGTTGGTAGTCGCCGCTGGTGGAGATGGCGCCCTTACTTAATTCGATCACGGCGATCAGTCCCGGTGTCGTCTTGGGCCGGGGAGAGTCTATTCCGACCCGCCAGGGCTCGCCGTTGGCTTTCGGGCCGACGGCCTTGATGCTGCTGATAGCGTTGATTAGCGAGTTCTCGAACCC
>JAUWIO010000184.1 GCA_030605305.1 Actinomycetes bacterium | reverse complement strand
TCCTCCAGCACTGACCTCAAAGAGGTCTATAGTTATATCATCCGCTACGCTACCCGTTTGACCGGCACGCCGGCTGGCTCCATCGCTCTTCTCGATGAGAGTGCCGGCGAAATGTATCTGGCGCACTCCGAGGGTTTCAGTGAAAACTTTAATAAGTTCAGCCGCTGGAAGCTCCGCCCCGGGGGACTGACAAACTTTATCCTCAATCAGAAGGAACCGGTCATTATTTCCGATGTCTCCACGCTTGACGAGAAAGTCAATCCAGCACTACTGCGCGAGGGCGTCCAGTCGATCATCGCTACCCCGTTGATGGCCCGAGGCAAGATCATCGGGATACTTTACGTGGATGATTTCATAAAGAGAGAGTTCAGCGATGGAGAGGCATCCATACTCGGACTCTTGTCCGGTTACGCGGCCTTGTCTATCGAGAAGATGAAACTGCTGCACGACACCCAGAAGATGGCTACTACCGATGGCCTGACAGGGCTGCGGAACCAGCAAGAGTTTCTGGCTCAATTAGAATTGGAGACGATCCGGTCGGCGCGATACAAGCGGAAATTTAGCGTAGTCGGGCTCGATATCGATCTTTTCAAAGGCTACAACGATGAATACGGCCACTTGGCCGGCAATGATCTTCTTCGGGTCTTGGCCCGGGTGATATCGGAGAATAGCCGCAAGGCCGATCTCTGCGCCCGCATCGGCGGCGAGGAGTTCGCCATCATCATGCCCGAAACCGCGCTCCCGGAGGCCGTGATGCTGGCCGAGAGGCTCCGCAAGACGGTCGAGAGTATGCATGACCGCTTTCATGACAGCATGGAAGGCTCGATCACGATCTCTATCGGAGTCGCTGTCTACCCTGAACACGGGGAGACGCCCAAGGAACTATATAAATCGGCGGACGACGCGTTGTATAAGGCCAAAGCTTTGGGGCGCAATTGCGTTATCGTCTACCCCGATATCTCAGCCGACGAATTCCTGGAGAAACCCGTCGTTTCATAATTGCGGGTGTGAGTCCAATCCGTGAGATCCTAAAGCCTTCGGCCACGATCCGGGCGATGATGTCCCGGTCGAAGGCGAAGCGTGTCTTGCCCCTCAATGACACACTTGGTAAACTACAGGTCGTTAGCGTCGCTCCGATCCTCACACGTACTTATGGGGCCCGCTCACCAGCGCGCCGCTCACCGGCGCCGCTTGTTTTTCCGGTAATGTTGTAGTCTCCAACAGGGGGGAATATGAAAAGCGATATAGAGATAGCCCAAGCAGCGACGATGAAACCGATCACCGAGATCGCCGAAGGTATCGGCCTGCTCGAAGATGAACTCGAGCTTTACGGGAAGTACAAGGCCAAGATCGACCTAAGTGTGCTCGAGCGCCTGAAGGACCGTCCGAACGGCAAATACATCGACGTCACGGCGATCAACCCGACGCCTCTCGGCGAAGGGAAGACCGTTACTACCGTCGGCCTGACACTCGGTCTCAACAAGATCGGCAAGAAAGCCATCACTTGTATTAGGCAGCCTTCCCTTGGCCCGGTATTCGGGATCAAAGGCGGCGCGGCCGGCGGCGGTTATTCCCAGGTCGTACCGATGGAGGATTTCAACTTACATTTCACCGGCGATGTTCACGCGGTCGGTGCGGCCAATAATCTACTGGCCGCTTTCATCGATACCAGCATCATGCAAGGCAATCCGCTCAATATCGATCCTTATTCCATCACTTGGAACCGCGTTGTCGACATCAGCGATAGGGTCCTGCGCGAGATCATCGTCGGTTTGGGCAAGAAGCTGAATGGCCGTCCGCGGCAGACCGGGTTTGATATCACGGTGGCTTCCGAAGTCATGGCTATCCTGGCGATGGCTTCCGACCTAAAAGATCTCCGGGCGCGCCTGGGCCGCATCGTTATCGGCACCAATATGGATGGCAAACCGGTCACGGCCGAAGACCTGAAGTGCGCCGGCTCGATGGCGGTCCTCTTGCGCGACGCCCTGAAGCCCAACCTTATCCAGACGATCGAAAATACGCCGGTCTTCGTCCACTGCGGACCGTTCGCCAATATCGCCCAAGGCAACAACTCTATTATTGAAGACAAGATCGCGCTCAAGCTTGGCGAGTATGGCGTCACCGAGAGCGGGTTCGGCGCTGACTTGGGGGCCGAGAAGTTCCTTAATATCAAATGCCGCCACAGCGGACTTAGGCCGGATGCGGTCGTGATCGTCTGCACGATCCGCGCGCTCAAGATGCACAGCGGTAAGTACGAGGTTGTGGCCGGCAAGCCGCTCGATCCGGGCCTTCTCAGCGAGGACCTCGACGGTGTCGAAAAGGGTGCGGTCAACCTGCAGGCGCATGTGACCAACATCAAGAAGTTCGGCGTTCCGGTCGTGGTCGCCATCAACCGGTTCGTCGATGATACCGATGCCGAGGTGGCCCTGGTCCGGAAACTGGCGGCCGCGGCCGGAGCCGATGAAGTGGCGCTCAGCGATGTCTGGGCGGAAGGCGGCGAGGGCGGCCGTGAATTAGCGGAGGCCGTGGTAAGAGCGGCCGATAAGCCGAGCGACTTCAAGTTCCTCTATCCGGATGAGGCTTCTATCAAAGAGAAGATCGAGACGATCGCTACGGAGATCTATGGCGCCGACGGCGTTGACTATTCTCCCGCGGCCGAAGCCAAGGTCAAACTCTATGAAGAGATGGGCCTGAGCGATCTGCCGATCTGTATGGCCAAGACGCACCTGTCGCTTTCGCACGATCCGAAACTGAAAGGGCGCCCCAAGGGTTTTCGCCTACCGATCCGCGACATTCGCGCATCTGTCGGGGCCGGCTTCCTTTACCCGCTCTGCGGCGATATGATGACGATGCCCGGATTGCCGGCTAAGCCCGCCGGGCAGAACATCGATATTGACGACAACGGGGGCGTGACGGGTCTCTTCTAGGCCTTCGCGATCTCGGCCGGCGCCGCCGGGAGGCGGCACGAGCTGATGCCAAAAG
>JAUWIO010000146.1 GCA_030605305.1 Actinomycetes bacterium | reverse complement strand
TGGCGGCTATACACGGATATCAAAACTGGGACCGCGCCAGGGCGACGGCGCTCCCGAAGTTTTCATAGAACTCGTTTAATCATTAATTAATTAAGAATTAAGGGGACACCATACTTAATTGTTCACTCTGAAAGACAATTAAGTATGGTGTCCCCTTAATATCTGCCCTCCTCTGCTATAATTTTCAACATGTCCATCGAGCTGAGGGACACCTCATTCAAGTATAGACTTTCGGGCGGCGAAGAGATCGAAGCGCTTGCCCCGACCTCATTGGCAGTGGAACCCGGGGCGTTCGTCGCGGTCGTTGGGGCCAACGGGTCCGGGAAGTCGACAATGGCCAAGCTCATGAACGGTCTCCTTTTCGCTACCTCTGGGGAAGTCTGGGTGAACGGACGGCGGATCAGCGCCGGCCAAAATGACCTGTTCGCCAGGCGAACGGTCGGCTTGGTCTTTCAGAACCCCGACAATCAACTGGTCGCCAATGTCGTCGAGGACGAGGTTGCGTTTGGTCCTGAGAACCTAGGCGTGGAGCGCAGCGAGATACGCCGGCGCGTCGACGAGGCTCTGGCGGCGGTCGGCATGACTAAAGAGGCTCGACGCGACCCGCATCAGCTCTCAGCCGGCCAACGGCAGCGGGTGGCTATTGCCGGAGCCCTGGCTATGCACCCCGATTATCTGGTGCTTGATGAGCCGACGTCGCTTCTCGATCCGGCCGGGCGCCGGGAAGTCTTGGCAGTCGTCGATGAAGTACGGCGTAGCCGCTCGGTCGGTGTCGTCCATATCACTCACATCGTCGAGGAAGCTGTTTCAGCCGATTCCGTAGTCGTCATGGATAAGGGCACGATGCTGGCCGTCGGTCCTCCAAAGAGCCTGCTGTCTGACGAGGACTTGATGGCCGAGGCTTCTCTGGATGTGCCTAAAGCGTATCGGCTGGCCAAGCGGCTGCGAGAGGCCGGCCTACCGGTACCCCGCTGTGCATTGACCCCTGAGGAGGTCGTATCAGCCCTATGCTCGTCGAGTTGACCGATATTGACTACGAGTACCTCGGCGGGAGCCCGGGCGCTGCCAGAGCGCTCAGCGGGGTCTCTCTAGGTATCGAATCCGGAGAGTTCGTAGCGTTGGTCGGCAAGACGGGCTCCGGGAAATCGACGTTGACGCAAATAATGGCCGGAATCCTTGAGCCGAGCACTGGTTCAGTCCGCATTGAAGGTCGGGACCTATGGGGCGATAAGCGTCGAAAGCTCCAGGGGCGTGCAAGCGTCGGTCTGGTCATGCAGCAGCCGGAAAGGCAATTGTTTGAGACCACGGTAGCCGATGATGTGGCTTTTTGGCCGAAGAACGCCGGAGTCGACGGGGGTGCCATAGAGCAACTTGTCGCCAGGGCGCTGGAAAGAGTGGGGCTTGCGCCGGATACCTATCGTCATCGCTCTCCCTTTTCCCTCAGCGGCGGCGAGATGCGCAAGGTGGCGATCGCCGGGGTGCTTGTCATGGAGCCGCGCTTGCTGTTGCTCGATGAGCCGACGGTCGGTCTCGATCCGCACGGACGCCGCGAACTACTCGAATACATTACTGGTTTGAACCGGGACGGCACGACGATCGTCATGGTCACGCACGATATCGATATGGTCGCCGAGTTGGCTGATCGAGTTCTCGTCATCGAAGAAGGAAGGCTCGCCGCCGACTCGACCCCCGGGGCGCTTTTCTCTCATAGATCCGGTCAGTCCGAGGAACTGCCGAGTGCTTCTATGATAGCGCGAGAGTTGGCCCGCGGTGGCTTCGCAATTGAGGACGAGCCCATCACTCTCGATGAATTAGCCGATTCCATTATCAGGACTTCTGAAAAGGCATCGGTGTGATCGGCTCGTCGCCCGCGCTTGGGCAATACTACCCGGCCGAGTCGCACCTTCACCGGCTCGACGCCCGGTTTAAGCTGGTTGTGGTCGTCGGGTTCATCTTCGCGCTCTTTTTTATCGAGAGGCCCGCGACGATGGTCTTGACGCTACTCATCCTGCCACTTTTGCTGGTGCTGTCGCGGTTGCCGGCCCGCTGGCTTTGGCGCAGCCTGCGGCCGTTGCTTTTCATCCTCTTGTTCACTTTCGTTATCCACTTACTTTTTACTCCGGGCGAGACCCTCTTTGTTTTCGGGCCGATAACCGCGACCGAGGCCGGTCTGACGCGGGGGCTCTTCTTTGCTCTACGTCTGGTTCTCATCATCACGGTCTCATCATTCATCACGCTGACGACGACCCCGATGGCACTGACGAATGCGATTGAAATGCTCCTGAAGCCCTTCAAGCGATTAGGGCTGCCCGTTCACGAACTGGCCCTGACGATGTCGATAGCGCTCACGTTCATACCCATGCTCTTGGGGGAGGCCCGCGAAATAATCAAAGCCCAAAAGGCCAGGGGTGCGGATTTTGAGTCAGGACACATCCTAAGGCGAGCCCGCGGATTCGTCCCGGTCCTCATACCGTTGTTTGTCGGGTCCTTTCGTCGCGCGGACGAGCTGGCTTTGGCGATGGAGGCCAGGGGGTATGCCGGAGGCGAGGGTAGCACGCGTTTGCATGAACTCGTCTTAGTCCGTAATGATTACCTTTGGCTGGCCGCGGGCGCGGCCTTGATCGCCATGATGTTGGCGGCGGACGCGTTAATACTCTGGTGAGCCGCTCAAACTGGAAGCTGACTGTCGAGTACGATGGCCGGCCGTTTTGCGGTTGGCAGCGCCAGCCACAGCATCCTTCGGTCCAAGGGGAACTAGAGAAAGCCTTGTCGACCGTGCGCCGGGAGCCTATCCGGGTGGCGGGGGCCGGACGGACCGATGCCGGGGTCCATGCCGCCGGCCAGGTGGCCCATTTCACGGCCGGGGACCCGCTTGAGCCGAGCAGCTTATGCTGGCGGCTGAACGCGGTTCTTCCCGATGAGATCGTCGTGACAAAAATAGAGCCCGTGCCCGAAGAATTCCACGCCCGCTTCTCGGCCACTGCCCGCACATACAGTTACTTTATCTTCAACCGGGCATCCCCGTCGCCGTTCAATCGCCGGTTTTCCTGGTGGATCGCGAAAGATTTCGATATTGAGGCGGCCCGGCGGGCGGCAGCTGCACTGATGGGGAAACACGATTTTGCCGCCTTCACCGTGACTAAAGACGGCTCGACCGTCCGTGATATCCGGGTGATCGATATCTTTCCTGACAGTGAAGCGTTGCGCTTTGGCACCACCGGCTCAGGGCTTATCCGGGTGAGGATTACCGCTAACGCATTCTTACACCACATGGTCCGCCTCATAGTCGGGACATTGGCCGAAGTGGCCGTTGGCAAACGGCCGGTGGAATCAGTGGCCGAGATCCTCGCCAAAGGAGACGTTAGGCGCGCGGGAGCCCGCGCTCCGGCAAAGGGGCTGTGGCTCGAACATATCGATTATGACTGATGGGCAGGCACTCCGTAGGTCGAAGTATTGCAAAATTCGCAAATTCTTCATACCGTATAGCTATGCTTGACCCGGTATAAGCCGGCCGAATTCGAAGTGATGGACTTGAAAAAAATACTGATCGTTGAAGATGA
>JAUWIO010000155.1 GCA_030605305.1 Actinomycetes bacterium | reverse complement strand
TCTGTTTCGTCTGTTTCGTCTGTTTCGCCTGTTCTGATGTCCGCCGATACCAATTGTTCGTTATCTCCCTGGCCAGCTCGATATTGCCCCAACCAAAGGAAATCGCGAAGGCCACCGCGACCGCCCCGACAAAGGCTAAGAAGAGGCCATTGACGATGACCGGCGCTATCTGAAGTTGGCTCAGAGCCACGAAGATGCCAAAGGCGATGATGCCCCATTTAGCGGCCGATGCGATAGCGTGGGCTCCTTCGACGCGCTCACCGAGGAGCGTGATGATCGCATCGTGCGCGATCTGAGCCAGGGCAACTGGGACGACCAGCGCGATGATCGCGATAGCCACGAACGGCAGAAAGGCTACTACGCCACCTAGGGCCACCGAGACTCCGGTCAAGCCCAGGACATCGGCTGTTAACATAAATGCCGTTATCAGCACGGCCCAAAAAACGATCGTTCCGACGATGCGCGAGGGATCATAGTGCCCTCCATGCTCCCCTAAGGTCTCATGGACCCTGCCTCGATGGATTAAGCTATCGAAGCCAAGTCGCTCGAGGATCGCGTTAGTTAGGCGCCCCAAGAGAATGGCGACGCCCCAACCGATGACGAGCACGAGTGTCGCTCCGATCAGGCTCGGTAGAAAGGCCAGAAAGCCCGCAAATATCGCATCGAGTACCTGTAGTGTCTGTTCCATACTTACACCTCCAAATTTATACGGGGATTATGCCCAAGCGGCACGTTTGTTATTTTCGCGAGAACTGATAGGTTCCGGCCATACTTCCAAGGATGGCGCCGGCGAGCATCAACAGGATGAAAGCGGCCAACAGGCCGTCAGCCGTCGAGGCAGGCGCACCGGCGAGCCGCGCTTCCAGAAATGCCGTGGCGCGGGTACTTGATAGGGCGGTTATGGTGAGAGCGCTCGAGATAAACAGGCCCCAGAGAACCAGGCCTTGAAGGGCTGCCCCCGTCCATGCCGGAGCCGGTCTAGAGGCCGAGAGAAAAAAGCCGCCCGCAAAAAGGGAGATCGTCAACATCGCTCCGGCCCACGCCCTATCTAAGAAAGAGCCGTCAGTTGATGCCGGGCCGCCGATATCTAAACCGAGCCCGAGCGCGGCCAGGAATACCATCACGCCCACAGCCACTACCAGGCCCGCCCAGGCGCTTGGCCAGCTGATTGCCCCGCCTTGAGCGACACCTCGGTGCGTGCTTGCTGCCTCACCCTCACGTATAGGCTTAAGGTGACGCCGTGACCGTTCTTTTTTGCCGTCTGCCATCTATCCCCTTTTGATAGTGGACCCGCGGTCCCTTGCAGCCGGGGGTCTCCTGCGCTATGTGCCCGTTGTCGGCGGGCGGGAATCAGGGAACCGCGGTTGCGGGTATTTCGTGCCTGAACGTGGAGAATGTCCGAGGGCGACTGTTACCGGACAAAGATATGGGGAACCGAATTAGCGGAGGTTTTGCTGAATGGATGTCAGATTTCAAAACAATATAGACCTGGAGCTGGCGGGGCGCTTGGAGTGGCCCCAGCGCGACTTGGGATTGCCGCCGGTCGTCGTCTTCGCGCATGGGTTCGATAGCGGAAAAGATAGCCCGCGCGGCGCGCTCATCGCCGAGGGTCTGCGTACGGCGGGGATAGCCACTTTCTTGATCGACTTCACCGGTCATGGTGAGAGTCAGGGCACTAAGCACGACGCGACTATCGAGAGGCAGACACGGGACCTTAGTGCCGCGCTGGATTTTGTCTCTCATCAGAGTGGCGTGGATCCGGACCGGATCGGTCTTTGCGGCGCCAGCTCAGGCGGCCTGGTCGTGCTTCTGACCGCGCTGCAGGACGAGCGCGTCAGGGCCGTGGCGCTGCGCGGACCGCGAACAGACGGAATGGCCGCTCGCGCTCTAGGATTCGATGTACCGATATTGATGATCCAGGGGTCCGATGACCCACTCTTGCCGCAGACTCGGAACTTCCGGGATAGTTTGCCGGCGGACATCGACAAAACACTTGAGGTGCTGCCGGGAGCCGACCATCTGTTCACCGGTCCCGGTCAGATCGAGGCCGTCAGGGATATCACCGCCGGCTGGTTCTGGGCGGTATTTGGCGGGGCGCAGGAGAAAGCGGCGTAGAGAGGGGATATGTGGAGGCAAATCTAGAGGTAGTCGAGTTGGTCGAGCCGATTCCGACGGTCAAGGTCACGGGCGAGATCGACCATTTTAATTGCCCGCGGGCCGAGGCGGTCGTCAAGCGGCTACTCGATAAAAAGCCGGCCGCTATCGTCATCGATCTCACCCGGGTCGATTATATCGATACGGCCGGAGTGGCCATGATCTTTTGGACCGCCAAGAGGTTATATGACCGCGATGGACACTTATATGTGGTCGTCCCCGTAGGCAACGTCCGGCGCATTTTGGAGATGGCCGGCATTGACTCCATACCGACGACCTCTGTGCACGATCAGTTCGCTGACGTTCCCCGGGAATAGCCGGAAAGCACCCGCGTCTAAAGTGGGGAAGGGGAGTCGGTTGCCTCGCCCAGCTCTAATATCAGCGGGAGGCCGGGACCGCCGAAGGCCTTTTCGGTCGTTGTGACTTTCATGCTGAGAGTGTCGGGGGGCGGTAGCGGGGTGGTCTCGGTCGCCTCGAAGATATTTAAAGTGATGATCGAAGTCTCAAGCGTAGTCGAGGGATCGACGGATTCGAGCCGTACAGCCGTGACGTCGATCTGCTCCACGGAACTCCAGGTCTTTGTGAATCCTCGCAGATAGCCGGCGGCCCGTTGCCGCTCAGTTCCTAAATGGGCATAAGCGCGGCCAGGGTCTCCTTCGCTGAGCGCGGCATAGAAGTCGAAAATACTTTTTTGCCCGCGGGTCCTAGGCCTGACACCATCTTCGGTGGCGGCGGGGACGCTCTCCATGGGGTTGAGCCTGACGACAACGCGAGCCAGCTTTCCGGCCTCGACCTCGACTTCAGCGGCACCGGTCTGGGTCGTATCGGCCCCCTCGCCGGGGGCGCTGAATAATTCTACCTGGTAGACCCCAGGTTCGAGGCCGTCTATAGTCGCATCGGTTCGCTCATCCAGGCCCCGTCCGTTGAGACTGATCTTCGCGCCCGAGCGCGGCTCAGACTCGATAGCGAGGCGCCCGGTTTCCAACACCGCCTCACGCTCGCACCCGAACAGCGCGAGTGAGGTCAAGGCGATAATGACAAGCGCTGTTTTAGTTGGTCTCATGTGGTCGTATGTTACAATATCCGGGTATGTCTGGAAACTTTTTCACGGTCGGTGCACGCTAAATGTTGGATATTCTTGCCACGATTCCAGGGTTCGTTTTCGCCATAACGTTACATGAGTTAGCGCATGCGGCTGTGGCCAATATGCTTGGGGATCCAACCGCCAAAATACTTGGTCGCGTGACCTTGAATC
>JAUWIO010000205.1 GCA_030605305.1 Actinomycetes bacterium | reverse complement strand
TTTGTTTCGAGCATATCTTTGATCTTCATCACTCGGGTGATATTGGCCCGCTCAAGCTCGGCAAGGCTCATGTTGATGGTCTTAATATCGGCCTTAAGTCCAGGTATTAGGATGTGCTTTAATGCATTGACCCGATGTCGCGTCCTCTCGATCTCGAGAGCCAATAATTGAATGGTCTTCTCAAGCTCGGCCAAGCGGATGAGCGGCCCAAGAGCGCTAGAAAAACCCTTAACCGCTTCATCGAGGACCGGCGGAGTAACGGCCAGGCTATAAGCGGCTGGGGACGGAGCAACGGGTAGGCTGAACCTGGGTACGACGACGCTCATCAAGTTGGCTGTGCCGACTTCGATGCTGATATCCCGGCCCGAACCGGACAATGCTTCCGTCAACACCAGCGGCCCCGCTTCGCCGCGCGCCAGTGCCAGATACCCAAATGACCCGGCAATCTCTGATTCCACTTGTTTTCGCAGTTCGCGTGCTTCATCTATTAGATCGATAAACCGGCGGACGAGTGCGTCAAGCTTGTCTTTTAGCAGCTTATGTCCACGGACCGCCGTCTTGAGCCGCCCCCGCAACCGCAGCAGTTCCATCCGATTGGGATTTACCTTAGGCAACTCGGTTCCCCAGGAACTTATCGATATGTTCGGGCTTGACCCGTTTCAATTCTTCACGCGGCAATTCGGCCAGTAGGGACCAGCCAAGATCGAGCGTCTCCCCTATCGTGCGGCGCTCATCCTCGCCTTGATTGACGAACCGCTCCTCATAATCGGTGGCGAAGCGCAGGTATATCTGATCGGTCTCGCTTAAGGCCTGCTCGCCAAGGATGACGGCCAACTCCCTGGCCTCTTTCCCACGAGCGTAGGCTGAGAAGAGCTGGTTAGACAGCCCGGAATGGTCCTCCCTCGTCTTTTCCGCCCCGATCCCCTTCTCCTTGAGGCGCGACAGCGAGGGCATGACATCGATGGGCGGATAGATGTCGCGGCGATGGAGATCGCGGCTGAGGATGATCTGACCTTCCGTGATATAGCCGGTCAAATCCGGTATCGGATGGGTCTTATCGTCGTCGGTCATCGTCAAGACCGGCAACTGGGTTATCGACCCCGGACGCCCCTTTATCCGGCCGGCCCGCTCATAGATGCTCGCCAGGTCAGTATATAGGTAGCCCGGATAGCCGCGGCGCCCCGGCACTTCGCGGCGGGCCGAGGAGACTTCCCGCAGGGCCTCACAGTAATAGGTCATATCGGTCATGATGACCAGCACGTGCATGCCGAGCTCAAATGCCAGGTATTCGGCGGCGGTAAGAGCCACTCTGGGGGTGGCGAGGCGTTCTACGGGCGGATCATCAGCGAGATTGATAAAGAGAACGGAACGCTTGATAGCAGCGGTGCGGCGGAACTCTTTGATAAAGAAGTCCGCTTCCTCGAACGTGATACCGAAGGCGCCGAAGACGACAGCAAATTCCCCCTCGCCGCTCAAGACCCTCCCTTGGCGTGCTATCTGCGCTGACAGCTTGGCATGTGGGAGGCCCGCGCCGGAGAAAATCGGCAGCTTCTGTCCGCGAACCAGCGGGTTCATCCCGTCGATCGCAGAGATACCGGTCTCGATAAAGTCGTCCGGATAGACCCTCTCTCCCGGATTTATCGGCGAGCCGTTGACGTCGAGACGCTTTTTAGGCAGAATGCGCGGGCCGCCATCCTTGGGCTTGCCTAGCCCGTCGAATACCCGGCCGAGCATGTCCCCTGATACCCCGAGCTCTAAGCCGTGTCCGATAAAGCGCACTTTGGTCTGGTTGGTGTCTATTCCCTGGGTGCTCTCGAAAGATTGGACGACAGCCACCTCTTCCGAAATATCTAAGACCTGCCCGCGGCTGACGCGCCCGTCGGGAAACTGGAGATCGACAAGCTCCCCGTATTTGACGTCGGTGATGCGCTCGACATAGACGAGCGGGCCGACCACATCGCGGATCGTGAGGTAATCTCTATTCATACGTGGACGACAGCTCCTCTTTGATCTCGGCAAATCGGCTCAGTTCATCGTCCGTCAGGAACTTGGTCTTGGCGATGGCCTCGCGCACCGGCGCGGCCAACACCCGCTCGAGGGGTTCCCCGGCCTCGGCGGCTTGCAGCGCCAGGCGGTGCCAGCTCATTATCAAATCCAGCATATGGAACTGCCGGGCAATGGAAGTGAAAGTGTCTTTCTCGTCAAAAGCGTTCTGCTGCAGAAAGTCTTCCCGGATCATCTTGGCGGTCTCCAGGATGAGCCGCTCTCCCAGCGAAAGCGAATCGGCCCCGACGAGGCGGACGATCTCCTTGAGTTCGGATTCCGCCTGCATGACGGCCATCGCCTCCCGGCGCGCCTGAGGAAACGCCGGATCGACCTCTGCCCCCCACCAATCAGCCAATCTATCTGCGTAAAGCGAGTAGGAGATGAGCCAGTTGATGGCCGGAAAGTGACGCTCATAGGCCAGCTTATCTTCCAGCCCCCATAAGACTTTGACGACCCGCAACGTAGCCTGGACGACCGGCTCGGAAAGATCCCCGCCTGGCGGAGAGACGGAGCCGATAACGGTGATGCTGCCGCGGCGCTCAGGAGACCCTTCGGCTCTCACGTTGCCGGCGCGCTCATAGAAGGCGGCCAATCGCGAAGACAGGTAGGCCGGATATCCTTCTTCGCCGGGCATTTCTTCGAGGCGCCCCGATATCTCGCGCAAAGCCTCGGCCCAGCGTGAAGTCGAATCGGCTTGCAGGGCCACATCGTAGCCCATATC
>JAUWIO010000197.1 GCA_030605305.1 Actinomycetes bacterium | reverse complement strand
AGCCAAGCTCGAAAAGATCGTCGATCCAACTGAGCCGGCAGTCGCCGCCATGCTTCAACGGCTGTTCTGACCGCCTATGCCCCGCTAACGAGGGTCGGGGCCAACTAAGAAATCGGCGACCTCATCAAGCGCTCCCAGTCCTTGTTCGCTGATCGCGCCCATCAGGCGGCGCCCGGGCGCTGAGAGCAGCGGATTCTCGGCTGTGCCGAGCGGAGACCCCTCTTCCTCGCGAATGCGATCAGCCAGCGTGCGGGCCACGATCGCTTTCTCGGATCGTCCGAGCCTCGAAAACGCATCACTCAGGGCGAGCAGAGACCGCCAGTTGCTGGAACCGCGTACCGTTGCTTGAAAGCGGGGGTCGGTCTCGTTTAATCTCAGGCATCGACCGAAGTGCTCGACAGCTTGCTCAAAGTCACCCTTCTTCATTAAAAAGCAGCCATAAAAATACCTGATCTCAATATATTCCGGAAAGCTTTCTATGCCTCTTCGAAAAACATCCTCGACCGCATCTGGAGAGCCCTCCTCCTCGTAGCAGGTGAGCAGATGAATGAAGCTGTCAGCCCCTAAAAGTGTATCGCCTGCTGCGATCAGCTCCGCCAGCACCTCTTCGAACAGGCCGGCCGCCTCCATGAATCGGCCCTCTCGCAGCAGCACATCACGAGCTAAGTAGAACCTGGCCCAGGGGTCATCCGGCGCGGCCTCCCTCCAGGCCCTCAGCAAGCCGGCATTTCGACTGCCCTTGTTTCGGGCCGTGTATATATCTTTCAGGTATCCGTAGTGCACGATCAGGGGGCCGGGGGCAAACGTAGCGTGAACGCCGCTGGGCAATTGCACTCGTTCATGAATTGGATTTATATACGAAACCCCTTGCCGCTTAAAAAGCTTGATCGCCGTAAAGACGGGAGTCTCATCGACGTCGATGAACTCGGTCATCTCCGCTACGTTGATCACATAAAGACCATAAGCATCGGCGCGGCCCGAATCCGCCAGCTCCCGTAAGACTTGGGGCCCCTCCACGGCCAGCTCCTCGTCGGCGTCGAGCACGAAAGCCCAATCCATGGAGGCGGCGTCGAGCGATTGGTTCCTAGCCGTACTAAAATCGACCCAGGGGGCGGAGATGACCTTGGCGCCGCATTCGCGGGCGATCTCGATCGTTGCGTCCGTGGAGCCGGTATCGATGATCACGATCTCATCAACTGAGTCGCGGGCGCTCTCAAGGCACCCGGCCAGCATCTGGGCCTCGTTCTTGCAGATCATGCACAGGGAGATGGTCGACATGCGCTGATTCTAGCACACGCCAAAAGCTACTCCTCCATCACTATGCGCAACTTCCCGTGCTTCTTGGGGACGGTGAAGCTGGTGACTCCCTCCTGGCGCGTAAAGGTGATATCGAGACGGCTGGGGCCGATCCGAAGATTCGAAAACTTGACCCGGTTAAGCCACGGCGGCAGGGTGGGGTCGTTGACCCACAGGATGTTGTTGGGAGCATCGGGAGTCAGCCCCAGTATTGATTGCAAGACCATCAGCATGGTCCCGGCCGCCCAGGCCTGCGGGCTGCCCGCCACCGGATATTCGCCCGGGTCGTTCCGCCCCCGCCGGGTGACACCGCAAAAGAGTTCCGGGAGGCGAAAATAGGGGTGGTGGATGGCGGCGTCGAAGAGACCGCTGGCGACATGCTCGGTCTAATGGACGCAGTTGTAGCGCTTCAAACCGCGAACGATGATGGCATTGTCGTGCGGCCAGACCGAACCGTTGTGGTAACTCATCGGATTGTAAATAGTAGCGTCTTTGCTAACCGTCCGAATGCCCCAACCGGAGAACATCGGCGGAGCGACCAGTTTCTTGGCTACCAGCTTAGCTTTTTCCTCGTCAGCAATACCCGACCACAAGCACTGACCCGCATTGGACGCGACTGTTTTTACCGGGCGCTTGTCACCGTCTAGCGCCATAGCATAAAAACCAACATCTTCCAGCCAGAAGGCTTCGTTGAAACGCTTCTTCAGCTCTGCGGCCTCCCGGGCCAGCCTATCGGCGACATCGTCGTCACCAAAATCTCTAAATAACTGGACCAACCTCTTCTTGGCGTAATAGACATATGCCTGGACTTCGCTTAGGGCGATCGGCGCCCGCGCCATCTCGCCATCGTCGTGGGCGATGGCATTGTGCGAGTCCTTCCAGCCCTGATTGATAAGGCCGCGCCGCGACTTGCGCTGATACTCGACGAAACCGTCCCCATCGGCGTCACCATAGTCGTCTATCCAAGCCACCGCAGCGACTATCGCCTGCTTGTGGCGCTTAAGGAAGTCGAGATCAGCGGTCCACTTGTAATACTCAGTCATCATCAGGAGAAAGAGGGGGGTAGAGTCTATCGAGCCGTAATAGGGTGTATGCGGTATCTCTCCGAGGCTCGCCAGCTCGCCCTGGCGCAACTCGTGCATGATCTTGCCCGGTTCCTCGTCCCGCCACAGATCGCTCTTGACCCCTTGATAATGTGCCAATATCTCCAAGGTGCTGCGGGCCGGTTCAGGATTGAGCGGCAGCGCCTGAAGTGCGGCGATCAAGCTATCGCGGCCGAACGGAGCCACGTACCACGGGATCCCGGCGCAGATTATCGAGCCGTGCTCCGTCCCGGTCATCAAGGATCTCAGGGCGTCCCGACCCCGCTCGAGGACCGAGTTAAAGAGTTCGTTATCTGTCTCGATGGTCGTGCACGACCGCTCCCAATCCTGATATGACCTGCGTAGATTGCTGATCCCCCGGTTAAACCCGGGAACGGTCACCTGCGAGTCGCCGATGACCGGCTGAATCACGAAGTTGAGCACCGCCCGACCCCTCCCCTCCAAGCGAACGTTATAACCGATGATGATCTT
>JAUWIO010000259.1 GCA_030605305.1 Actinomycetes bacterium | reverse complement strand
GGTTTGGCGAAACTTCACAACACGCGACCGGCACACACTGCGGGGGAGAGCGGACTGGTGGGCGGAGATGGCGCCGGGCGCACTGCTCTGCTGGGGGACGATATGATAGACACGGCCGGGACGATAACAGCCGGAGTCGATACGGTCGTTAAAGCGGGGGCCAAGCAGGTCTTTGCCTGTGCCACCCACGGTATCTTGTCGGGACCGGCTGTTGATCGCATCAATGCTTCTCCCATGGAAGAACTGGTGTTGACGAATACTTTGCCGACACCGGGGTCTGATATCATGCCGAAACTAAAAGTCCTATCAATCGCCCAGATTTTCGCTCAGACTATACTCAACGTATACGAGGACGAATCGGTCAGCGCTATCTTTGAGGAAGACAACTTTCTCTAGAACCTATCAAATGCTTGACGCGTAGACCTTCTTGGGTACAATAGCGAAAGGTGATTTTACAGTGGAAATAGTCGAACTGCTAGCACAAGCCCGGGAAGAGACCGGGACAAAAGAGGCCCGTCGATTGCGAGCTGCGGGTAAGGTCCCCGTTAGCTTATATGGGCAAAAGACCGATGCGGCCAAGCTGGTCGTCGAGTCTCGCGAGTTCGAGCGGATCATGCGCGGACACGCCGGCTCTAGCTTCATTATGAAACTAAAGGTAGAAGGCCGCGATGACACCTCCGTGATCATCAAGGAGATCCAGAGGCATCCGCTCCGCGATCATCTGCTTCACATCGATCTGTTGAGCGTAGCGCTCGACGAGAAGATCGTCACGGGTATCCCGGTTCGACTGGTCGGCGAGTCGATCGGCGTGCGCGAAGGCGGGGTCATGCAGGCCGGCGTTCGCGAACTGCAGATCGAGGCGCTCCCGACGGAACTTCCCGAGTTCATCGAGGTCGATGTAGTCGAACTCAATATCGGCCAGTCCATTCATGCCAGCGAGCTAAAGCTGCCTGAGAGCACGACGCTGGTCGGTAATGCGGACGAAGTAGTCGCCACGGTGCTTGAGCCGACCAAGTTGGTCGAGCCGACGGTCGAGGAAGTTCTTGGCGAGGGAGCCGAGGGCGAAGCTGCCGAGGGCGAAGCTGCCGAGGGCGAAGCTGCCGGCGGAGAAGAGTAAGAGTCTTAGCTTCCGGGCCACGCCCGCGTGAGTCGTGGGAACGTGTCATCTGAACACCCCTATATAATTGCCGGCCTAGGAAACCCCAGTCCTGAGTATGATGGTACGCGTCATAATGTGGGTTGGATGGTCGTAGACCGTCTCGCCGAGGTTCACGGGGCGCGACTCGAGCTGGGCCGGGATGGTTTTTTTACCAGCTTTGAAGTCGAAGGCGCTCAAGTCCGGCTTATCAAGCCGACATTGTATGTCAATCTAAGCGGCAAGGTCATCGCGCGCGCTGCCCGTGAGTTAGAAGCTCCCGTTGGCGCTATTGTGGTCGTTTATGACGATCTCGATTTGGACTTTGCCTCTTTGCGCGTCAAGGTCGGTGGGGGTTCTGGCGGTCACCGAGGGATTGATTCTATTATCGCTTCTCTTGGCACGGGCGACTTTTCCAGGGTCAAGGTGGGTATCGGCCGCCCCCCGGGGCGGATGGACCCGGCGGACTTCGTGCTAAAAAGGTTCAGGGAAGATGAGCGATCGGAGATAGATGTGACGGTCGCCGAAGCCGCGGACGCCGCTGTCTCTATCGTCACCGATGGGCTCGAGGCGGCCATGAATAGGTTCAATAGAAGATAAAGTAGAGCATAGAGAAGAAAGAGACTGTGCGCGATGCCTGGGTCCGAGCGACTGAGGCATCTTCGTAGTTGGTGGCAATGACCGCTCCCTTAAGTGAACTACTAAAAGAGATAGAGAAGACAGTCGGCTTCGGCGAGGTCCTGGAGGGTCTGGCCGGGGGCGGTTTAGTCGATGCCCGGGTCGTCGGCGGGTTCGGCTCGGCGGCCGCGGCGGCTGTCTCGAAGCACGCCCAGGGCCCGGTCGTCGTGGTCACCCGGACGGTGGCCGAGGCGGAGAGGTTTGCGGAATGGCTCGAAGACTACCTGGGCTCTGACCGGGTGGTCGTCCTTCCTGACGGGCAAAGCTAT